>CADCPK010000279.1 GCA_902803215.1 uncultured Lachnospiraceae bacterium | reverse complement strand
TACTCTTTGATCCAGTCAAGACGATACTGAGCGTCATCCGGGCATGTTACATATACGCCGTAGTAATCATCAAGGATCGCCAGAGGTCCGCTTACGCACTCAGCTTCACGAACTTCTACAGGAGAAGCATCGCCCAGCGGAGCATGCTGCAGCATCGGCTCGCCATCAGCGTTCTCGCCAAGTACGAAGATATCGAACTCATCATCTTCGCCATAGGTTCCCCAGTTGTTCTGCGGAGACTGGAACGGATCGTACATCTGATCCATCCATGCGCAAAGCAGTTCGGGCTCTTCGCAAACGCCAGTGATGACGCAGCGGCCGCGGTCAAATCCGGATGTGAAGGAAGCGTTCTGCGGAGTTACGCTTCTGCAGTCAGCTTCAAGCGGTGAGAACGGAACATAATCTTCGATGTTGTCGATGTTGGCAACGTCCCATGTGAAGCAAACGCCATAACGGTGTGATTTACCCTTGGCTACGTATGTGGACCAGTCCTGAGTGAAGCATTCCGGATCGATCAGGCCTTCATCATACAGCTTGTGGAGCCACTCGAGACCTCTTCTGAAACCATCTGTGATCGCTGTGCAGATGACCTGCTTGTCATCATTGACCGCAATGTGCTGACCCATATCAACATCACCGATACCATCGCCAAAGCCGTTGATCAGAATATTGAGGTCGTTGTCGTTAACGATGCAGGAGATCGGGATGATGGATCCTTCGATACCGAACTCTTCCTGAAGCTTTGCTGCATTCTCCTGGAAAGCGAGCATTGTCTGCTCAAACTCATCGATCGTTGTCGGAACTTCAAGTCCGAGGAAATCGAGCCACTTCTTATTAATATAGCTCATGTTATTTCCTACAGTCTGAATAGCTGTCTTCCCTGAACCGAGCTGCTCGATCCACGGAAGGGCCCAGATATGTCCGTCTTCGTCTTCGCACATGGTTCTGTATTCGGGATAAGCTTCAAAAACTTTGCACAGGTTCGGCATGTACTCGTCAATGTAGTCTTCCAGTTCAAGAAGAATACCCTGATCCGCATAGCGGAGAAGGTCGCTGTCACTGAAACCCGCGTTCCAGACAAAATCTGTCAGGGACTTGACATTTGCCATGTTCAGGCCGATCTTGTCGCCCCACTGATCGCTGGAAATAGCTGTCCACTCAATGTGAACGTTTGTCTGCTCCTCAAGACGCTTAAAGATCGTTTTCTTGTTCTGATCCTCTTCTGTGCCGGACGGATAGCTGATCATACCTGTAAAGGTTGCAGTTTCCTCGAGCGGGAAAGTGATCTCATCTGCTCTTGCTGCGCCAGCCAGCATACCGACAGCAATGGTAGCTGTTAACAGTGCGGCTACGATTTTTCTTGTTTTCATAAACATCCTCCTTTTTTTAACTGAAAACATCACCATGTGTTCTCATTTAATGCCCTTTTAACCCTTGACCGATCCTGCCATGATTCCGGTATCGAAATACTTCTGGAAGAACGGGTACATGAACATCAGCGGGAAGCTGGAAATTATGATGGTTGCGTATTTCAGCAGTTCCGCGAGCTGTGCTCTCTGCGCGGTACTCTGCATATCCGCGATCATTCCTGCTTCAGGCTGGTTCTGAATAAGGATCGCGCGCATGACCAGCTGAAGCGGCTGCTTTGACGATGAATTCAGGTAGATCATTGCATCAAAGTAACTGTTCCACATTCCGACGAACTGCCACAGCGCAAGCACGGCGATGATCGGTGTACAGACCGGAAGCAGGATCTTAAAATAGAACGTCAGCTCATTCGCGCCGTCCACATCGGCTGCTTCGCGCAGCTCGGTCGGGATACCTCTGTAGTAGGTTCTTGCGATCGTCATGTTCCATACGCTGAAAGCGCCGGGAAGGATGACCGCCCACATGGAATCCAGCATGCCGAGGCTGCTGATGAGCAAGTAAGTCGGGATCAGGCCGCCGCCGAAGAACATGGTGATCATGAACAGCGTGTTAAAGAAGCCTCTTCCCTTGAAGTCTGCTCTGGACATGGGATATGCGCACAGCATTGTGATCAGAACAGAAAGGAACGTAAACAGCAGAGAATAGATCATAGCGTTCTTGAAGCCGACCCAGATCTGCTTGTTACTCATGACACGCTCGTACGCAGTCAGCGTCCATTTGCTCAGGTCAAACACAATACCCTTGTTCTGCAGTGTGATGGGATCCATAAATGAAGCAATGATGATATAAATGACCGGGATAATGATAGCCAGGACAAAGAGTCCAAGGAGGATATATCCGGTTATCAGAAATGCTTTATCACCGGCTGAATGCCTGGAAAATGCCGATTTCTTCTTTTCCATTTTTTCTCCCTTCTCTTATAATCCCTGACCTTCATTCATCTTCTTTACGATCTGGTTAACGGTGATCAGGAAGATTACATTGATAACCGTATTAAACAGTCCGACAGCAGTTGAAAAACTGTAGTCACCGCTCAGAAGACCCTTTTTGTAAACGTAGGTAGCAATAATTTCAGATGAAGCAAGGTTCAGATCCGTCTGAAGCGCATAAGCTTTCTCAAAGCCGATGCTCATGATGTTACCTGCCTGCAGGATAAACTGGATGACGACCATATCCTTGATGGCGGGCCATTCAACCGTCTTGATCTGCTGGAAGATGTTCGCTCCGTCGATCTGTGCAGCTTCTTTCAGCTCTTTACTGGCATTCGAGAGCGATGCAGTATACATGATGGAAGCCCAGCCGGCGCCCTGCCAGATTCCGCTGATGATGTAGATCGGACGGAAAGCCGCAGGTATCGTCAGAAAGTTGATGCTTGTTCCCATCAGCAGGTTCAGAGGTCCTGTTACGGAAAGCAGGATTCGAACCATACCGCAAAGTACGATGACCGAAATAAAGTTCGGCAGGTAAAGCACGAGCTGGATCCTCTGCTTGATCTTTGAGCTCTCGATCCGGTTCAGGAGGAGAGCAAGAAGGATCGGGACCGGAAATCCGAAGAGCAGGCCGAATACACTCAGTTTCAGCGTATTAGCCAGATATCTCAGAAAGTCCGGTGACGAAAGGAACTGCTTAAAATACTTAAAGCCTACCCATTTACTGCCAAGAATTCCCTTGATGGGGTTGTACTTCTGAAATGCGATCAGGATACCGCCCATCGGTCCATACCGGAATATAAGCGTCAGCACAAGTGCCGGTCCTAAAAAGAACAGGTACAGCTGCCAGTGCTGCTTCAGGTATACCCAGGTATTGTGTAAACGTCCGGGGGAAGCAGTTGCGGCTACAGTCTTCTGGTTACTACCCATTGTTACTCCTTTCTTTAAGAGAGATGTGAATGAAATCGTTCGAACTTTTACATTTGCACTATCCATCTCATTTAAATAGTAATTTAAAAATAGCACCTCTTTACATTTGTGTCAATGAAAAACACTTTATCAGATGTTAATTTTTGACCGACATTCAACAGGCTCTCTCATGCGAGCTCTCTTCATTCATCATTTTGCATCATTTATCTCTGTAAAAAGCCCTTCTATTTGACATTTTTACACTTTCGTCGTATTATAATAGTCATAGAGCGGCTGATTTTTAGCCAATTTTGTGCAAATGTAAAAATTCTCATTATATTGTCATAATCACCCGCAATTATGTAAAAGAAAAGGATAAAAAAATGGCAGGTAGAGTAACCATTCAGGATATTGCAGATGCGCTGGGGCTCTCTCGCAACACGGTCTCCAAAGCCATCAATAATACCGGCATACTGGCTGAAGCCACAAAAGAAAAAGTACTACGCAAAGCCATGGAGATGGGATACAAGTCTTTTTCCTTCGCGAACATTCAGGGCGGGATCCGGCCGGCCCATTCAGGAACTGCCTTAGCTCCTGTTGCAGAAAACGATCCCCGGAAAGAAATAGCCCTTTTCACAGGAATGTTTCTGGATGCATCCCATTTTGCGTCCACGATGCTGGACAAATTTCAGCATGAGCTCTCGCTTCTTGGCTACAGCATAACGATGCACCGCATCATGCCCGAAAATTACGAGAACCTCAAGCTCCCCCTTTCATTCCACGAGGAACATACAGCCGCGATCGTCTGTGTGGAAGTTTTTAACTATCCTTACTGCCAGATGCTCTGTACCCTGGGCCTGCCGGTCCTGCTCGTGGACGCTCCGGTCAGCACATACACAGAACCTCTGCCCGCTGATATTCTCCTTATGGAAAATGCCTCCGGGATATACAGGATCGTCAAAGCCGCAAAGCAGAAAGGCATAGAAAGAATCGGCTTCGTCGGCCAGCCGCTGCACTGCCGTTCGTTCTTCGAACGCTACATGGCCTTCCGGGAAGCCATGTATCTGTATTCGCTCCCCATCGACAGCAGTTACTGTATTACGGAACTTCATGAGCACGGGGTCCATTACCGTGATTATTTAAGAGCGCATGTCAAGAAGATGGAAACCCTTCCCGAACTGTTTATCTGCGCCAATGACTTCGTAGCCATTGATATGCTGGTCATCTTAAGGGAGATGGGCATCTCCTGCCCTGAAGATGTAATGCTCACAGGTTTTGATGATTCCCCCGAATCAAAGATCGTCACGCCGCCGCTTACGACCTGTCATATCCACTGCCAGCTCATAGGGATGTCTGCCGTACAGGTCATCATAGGCCGTATCCGGCAGCCGCAAATGAACAGCCGCACCGTGCACGCCGAAACCGACCTGATCTACAGGGGATCTACAAGAGGAGAATTTGAAAATGCGTAGTATGCTTGATCCGGAAAGCCCGATCCTGCAGTTTATAACAAAGGTCGTTTACAGTGTCTGGCTGAACATCCTGTGGTTCGTCTGCTGCATACCTATCATTACCATCGGACCGTCAACGACAGCTCTGTTTTACTGCTGCCAGAAAATGGCCCTGGATGAAGAAGGCTACATAACCCGCTCCTTTTTTCACTCCTTCAGGGAAAACTTCAGGCAGGGCACAGTGATCGGCCTGATCATGACCGTCCTGGGCGCGTTTCTCTGCTTTGACGGGTTTGTACTGACGCGCCTCTACAATACATCCGCGTTCTGGGCGATCCTGACAGCGGTCTTCATTGTCGCCTGTATCGCCTGGCTGATCGTATCCATGTGGGTCTTTCCTCTCCTGGCGCATTTTGACAACACGACAGCCGCCATGTTTAAAAACGCGATCATGCTGGGGATGCGTTTTCTTCTGTGCACCGCGCTGATGGCCGCCATCTACATCATTATGGCGCTTCTCATCATCCATGTGATGACGCCGCTCATCATCTTCGGGATGGGGACCTGCGCTTTCTTAAATTCGATCATTCTGAAAAACATACTGATCCAGTTAGAAGGAAATACCTCAGGGCAGGAGGAAGGAAATGAAGACACAGCCGAGGCAAACGGAACCGATGAAACAATCGAAATGGATAAAATGACCGACATGGTTCAAATGACCGGAACAGATGAAATCAACGGGCTGGATGAACCATCCGGAAAAGAAGCTGTGGCTGGAACACGATCTGACGACTCTGGAGAAGCGAGATGACACAGGACGGACATTTCAACTTAAAAGAGCTGAAAAATCTGAAAGGAACCGCAAAGATCCGGTTTATCTGGGATTATTACAAGATCCCGATCTTCCTCATCTGTGTCTGCGTGTATGTTGCGGGATATATCATCTGGCGTAATGTGACTGCCGAATACCCGCAGCTGTACCTGGCTTATGTCAACCTGGAAGCGGGCGAGACCCTGGACCGTCATCTTACGGAGGAATTCATCGATTATCTCAGGCCGCAGGAAAGAAACAGTACAGTAAAGGTCAGCCGGAACCTTGCCCTTACGGAAAACCTGCAGGAAGTGGATGGCTCCTATGTTTACGCTTCCCAGGTAAAGATCCTCTCCGCGATCGACAACCAGCAGCTCGATGTGGTGCTCATGAATAAAGAAGCCTTCGACGCCTTCTCCCAGAACGGGTTCCTCATCGACCTTGATTCCTTTGCAAAAGAACATGACCTTACAAACCTGGAGCCGTATTTCATCGACAATGTAGAGATCCTGTCAGATAACATGACCGAGGTCATGACGGATCCTACGATCGAATACCATGCAGAGACGACGACTTATCCCATGGGGATCGATGTCAG
>CADCPK010000278.1 GCA_902803215.1 uncultured Lachnospiraceae bacterium | reverse complement strand
CTGCATGAAAAGAAGCATTCTTTAATAAAGTCTTAAATACAAAGACAATTGATTTAAAAAGTCTGTGAGCTTTTTCATTTCGGGAAAAATCAAAAAGCTATAAAAAGGACAACTTAATGTTGTCCTTTTTTTTATATTGGCATTATAATTTACTAAAGAAATAAATTGAATAATTGAAAAATAAGGGGTAATGGAATGATGGAATCCAGCAATGAGAAAATTCAAGAGGTAGGCAAAAATATACAGGAAAAGGCTGCTCTCGTTTGGTCTGTTGCGGATGACCTTGTAGGTGCTTTCAAACCGCATGAATATGGCCTTGTGGTGCTTCCTGTGGCAGTTATCAAGCGTTTCCATGACTGTCTGCTTCCTACCCATGACAAGGTGCTGAAGACATACGAAGATGTAAAGAATTTAGCTGTAAAAGACGGATTTCTGAAGAAAGCAGCAGGCTATCAGTTTTACAATACAAGCAAGTTTACCTTTGATTTGCTGACAGCAGACCCGGAGAACATAGAAGCAAATTTTGAGGATTTTCTCAATGGATTCTCTGAGAACGTGCAGGATATACTTGCCCGTATGGATTTCTCGTCACAGGTAAAACGCATGATAGAGGGAGGACTTCTTTATCGTGTCGTTTCGGATTTCAACTCGGAAAAGGGAGATTTCTCGCCCGAAAAGATTACAGCTGTGGATATGGGCTACATCTTTGAAAACCTTGTTCAGAGATTCTCTGAGTCATACAACGAAGAAGCAGGAGCACACTTCACCAGCCGTGATGTTATATACCTCATGTGTGATTTGCTGGTGGCAGGGGATAATAATGCCTTTGAGGATGAAGGCATATCCAAGACTGTATATGATATGACAATGGGCACAAGTCAGATGCTCACATGTATGGAGGAACGGCTTAAAGCCCTTGATGCTGATGCGGATATTGATGTATTCGGACAGGAGTTCAACCCATTTACCTTTGGTATCGCAAAGGCCGACATGCTTATCCGTGGCGGTGATCCGAACAACATGCAGTTCGGAGACACGCTCTCCGACGATAAATTTACCGACTATCACTTTGACTACGTTATTTCAAATCCGCCCTTTGGTATTCCTTGGAAAAGAGAAGAAAAAGAAGTTGAAGCCGAGCACAAGAAAGGTGCTGCAGGACGGTTCGCACCGGGGCTTCCTTCCAAATCTGACGGACAGATGCTTTTCATGCTGAACGGTGTAGCAAAGCTCAAAGAAACAGGCAGAATGGCAATAATACAGAACGGTTCATCACTTTTCACAGGAGACGCAGGAAGCGGACAGTCTGAAATACGCCGTTACCTCATCGAAAATGACTGGCTGGATGCTATCGTGCAGCTCCCGAATGATACCTTCTATAACACGGGTATCGCTACCTATGTATGGGTTATTACGAGAGATAAAGAAGAAAAACGCATAGGAAAAGTGCAGCTTATTGATGCAAGCAACTGCTATACCAGCCGCAGGAAAAATATCGGTAATAAGCGTGTAGATATTACTACTTCCTGCCGTGACTTGATTGTGAAAATCTATGGTGACTACGTGGATGGCACATTCAAGGACGTAGACGAAAACGGCAATGAAATCATAGTGAAGAGCAAGGTGCTGGACGCTGTAACACTTGGCTATAACAAGATAACTGTGGAGTCCCCTGAGCTGGACGAGGAAGGCAATAAAGTCCTCAAGAATAAAAAGCCTGTGGCAGATACCAAGAAACGTGATACGGAGAACGTGCCACTGGATGAAGATATTGATGCTTACTTCAAGCGTGAGGTACTGCCTTATAATCCTGATGCTTGGATTGACAAGAAAAAGACCAAGGTGGGCTATGAGATTCCGTTCACCCGCACATTCTATGAATATAAGCAGATTGAGCCTGCTGATGAAATCGCTAAACGCATTGAAGAACACGAAAAAAGCCTGATGGCAAAACTCCATGAACTGTTCGGGGAGGAAGCGTAATATGAATCCAATGAAGCCGAGCAATGCTGATTGGTTAGGTGAAATTCCTGAAGACTGGAATGTAGCAAAAATAGGTGACTTCTATAAACTTAGGAATGAAAAAGTTAGTGATGAGGATTACGCTCCATTATCCGTAACAATGAATGGTATTGTTCCTCAGCTTGCGACTGCTGCAAAATCTGATGATCATAACAACCGCAAGTTGGTCAAAAAAGGGGATTTCGCCATCAATAGTCGTTCTGACAGAAGAGGTTCTTGCGGTATTTCTCCTTATGATGGTTCAGTTTCACTAATCAATACGATATTAACTCCTCGTGGAGAAATGAATCCTGATTACTACAACTGGCTTTTTCATACGGAACAGTTTGCTGACGAGTTTTACAAGTGGGGACATGGAATTGTTGATGATTTATGGACTACTCGCTGGCAAGAAATGAAAAGCATTATGATTGTTTCTCCGCCTATAGATGAGCAACAAGCTATCGCCGATTTTCTTGATGACCGTTGTGGGAAGATAGATGCTATCATTGCTGAAGCTAAAGCCAGTATTGAGGAATACAAGGAACTGAAACAGGCTGTTATCTATGAAGCTGTTACT
>CADCPK010000277.1 GCA_902803215.1 uncultured Lachnospiraceae bacterium | reverse complement strand
GCATTGGGAACAGGAAGAAATATCGGCAAGGGTGAACGATACTCTTAAGCTGAATACAATGCTTAAAAGAAACATCAATTCCGGTGGCGCGATCGTTGATGCGATCGTGTCGGCCGACGGCATCATTGCACAGTACGACCGTGTCAGGACGACAGATGGCACTGCTTCGATGTGGTCGGGGGATAATTACGAAGCGGTTTGTCAGATAGCCTGCCAAATGACAGACGAAAAAGTGCCTGTGAGAGAAAGAGCACTGCCGCGGGTAAAAATCTATACAGAACCATCGATTCATCCCTCACGAAGCAGAGGTGTCTTTCATATTGCACTGCCGCTCACAGGGGGCATGGTTTCGGCATGGGACACCGAACTGCTGCTTGTCAGCACATACTCATCGGATATTCTGACAGATGTGCTGGATTCGGTGAATATCCCCCAATCAGACCATGTCAAAGGATTTATTACCGATCAGGCCGGAAACAGGCTTTACTTCAGCCATCACGGAGAAACTAATTCTGACGATGAAAAGAAATATAGACTTCTCACTGAAGAACTTGACTTCTTTGGCTGGAAGTTAAATATAGAGATCAACGAAGAAATCATGTGGAAAACCGTGACGACCGTAGTTCGGAGAATGATGATTGTCATTATGGGTGTTCTGCTTTTGGTCATCCTGCTCATTCTGTATCTGTTCAGCCGAATGATGCGCCCCGTAGGCCTTCTCTCCGCATCCATGAAAAAGGCGGAAAAAGGCGAACTGAACACCAAGGTAAACATCGAGGGCAGGCACGAGATCTGGCAGGTCGCCGAGGAATACAACCGGATGATCGGCATCCTGGAAGAAAAAAACGAGGAGATCGAACGCCAGCATCAGACAGCTCTCCGCTCGATCGAGCAGCAGCACGATGCAGAATGGGAAGCACTGGAGTCGCAGATCAACGCCCATTTCATCTGCAACACGCTGGGCTGCATCAATTACGAAGCCATGGAGGCCGGCAACCACGAGGTGTCGCAGCTGCTGAAAAAGCTCTCGAACATTCTTCGCTACACCTTCGACCAGAAAAGGCAGGAAGTCATGCTCTATCAGGAAATCGCGTGGGTTGACCAGTATCTCTATCTGCAAAAGCTGCGGCGCGAGGACCTGTTTGATTACGAGATAACCTTCCCCGAAGTGTACGGGCACTGGCCGTGCTGCAAGCTGATGTTCCAGCCGTTCGTGGAAAACTCCATCATACATGGTTTCGAAGGAAGAGAAGACGGCGGGCTTATCCGCATCATGGTCGACATGGATAAAGACCGCCTGAGGATCCGCATTGAAGATAACGGCTGCGGTATAACTGAGCCCGAGGCAGACAGGATCAGGCAGATGCTCGGCGATGAGCAGGGCCCCGGCATGCGGCTTACGCAGGAACCGAAATACGGCGGGGCTCAGGGCAGCAGGGTTCCCGACACACGGCAGGAACAGGATATCGGCAGAGTACCCGGTGGCGGGCATGAGCCGGAAAACAACGAACTATCCGGCAGCGATATATTCGGTACAGAGGGGCAAAAGGAGTCCGGCAGAACAGGCGTGGGAATAAGAAACGTAATCACCCGCATGAGGATGTTCTTCGGCAAAAACTTTGAAGCAAGTCTGGATACAGAGCCGGGGAAGGGCACCTGCTTTACTTTTCTGGTACCGATCCCCGAGATAAAAGAGGACGTGGACGAATGAGAGTGATCATAGCAGAAGATGAAAAAAGAGCTTCCCGGGGGCTTCGCAGCCTTCTTGAGACGCTGCGGGAAGATATCGAGGTCATTGCACAGGCGTCGGACGGCGTTCAGGCCATGGAACTTATCAAGGCGCTTCTCCCCGACGTGGTATTCACAGACATCAGAATGCCGAACATGGACGGGCTGTCGCTGATCAGAACAGCAAGAGAGCAGGGCTACCGAACCAAATTTGTGATCATAAGCGCATACGGAGAGTTCGAGTACGCCCGCCAGGCGCTTTCGCTGGATGTGGTCGACTATCTGGTCAAGCCCGTCACGGCCGAAGAAGTAAACAAGGTCCTTGAAAGGCTTTCACAGACCGAAGGCGGCGACCGGGGCGGTACTCCCGAGAAAGGTTCTCTTCGCGCAAAATACCCACAGGCACACCCCGTGGTACTAAAAGCTCTGGATATGATCGAACGCGACTACTCCGGAAAGATCAATCAAAAGGAGCTTTCGGCAAACCTCGGCGTCACGCAGGAATATTTCAGCTATCTCTTTACCAGAGATATCAAAGTGAACTTCAGCCGCTTCCTGCGAAAATACAGGATTACCAAAGCCTGCAATCTTCTGGACAAAGGAGAAATGAGCGCCGAAGAGGCAGCCGGCAAAGTCGGGTTCCAGGATATGAAGTACTTCTACAAATGCTTCAAAGAAGAAACAGGAATGAGCCTCAGCGACTATCGCCGGAGAAGGTGACTCAACCGTGGAACCGCGGTAGAGGGTTTATTGAAACCACATTTGTATGATGATATAATAAAAGGAAGAATTCTAACTAAGTATCTTTTTCGAGACAGTTGAAATATGTATTGGCGTGGGCTGATATACATAGACTTCAGAGCTCCGGAATAATGGCTCCGGGATGCTGTTACACTTTTATCCTGTTACCCTAAAACGTTGCATTTACGATGAAGGAGGCCATACAAAATGTATTGCCAAAAATGTGGAGCTCAAATTCCGTCTAATGTTAATT
>CADCPK010000276.1 GCA_902803215.1 uncultured Lachnospiraceae bacterium | reverse complement strand
TGGTAAAGCTTCCGAATGTATTCAGTGCGGCCAGTGCGAGAGTGCATGTCCGCAGCATCTGCCGATCATCAGTTATCTGGAGGAGAGTGCGGAGAATCTGGAATAAGGAAAAACACACGGGGACGGTCCTTTTGTGTTTGAAAGCATTCACAAGATAGGATGTGTATTAATGTCTTGATTGCGCTTTCAAACACAAAAGGACCGTCCCCGTTTGTTTCCCCTGTGTTTCCTGATTCAGCCCGTGAAACGAGGAACCGTCCCCTGTTTCACTCAGATCTTTCCGTCGGACCCAAGAACATTGATGATCTTATGAGCCACGATATCTTTCACATTCTGACGGCCGACAGTGAGATACTGTCTCGGGTCGAAATGATCCGGATGCTCTACGAAGTGCTGGCGGACACCTGCGGTCATGCCGAGACGAAGGTCGGAGTCGATGTTGATCTTACAGACAGCGCCTTTTGCTGCTTCACGAAGCTGATCTTCCGGAATGCCGATAGCATCTTTCAGAGCGCCGCCGTTAGCGTTGATGATCTTAACATATTCCTGCGGAACAGAAGAAGAGCCGTGAAGAACGATCGGGAAGCCCGGAAGTCTTCTGGAAACCTCTGCAAGGATGTCAAGACGAAGCTTGGGATCTGTGCCCGGTTTGAATTTGTATGCGCCGTGGCTTGTTCCGATAGCGATAGCCAGAGAGTCAACGCCTGTTTTGGTGACGAACTCTTCTACCTGATCGGGATCTGTGAACATGGCTTTGTCGGCATCAACGCTGACTGCATCTTCGATGCCGGCCAGAGTTCCGAGCTCTGCTTCGACAACTACGCCTCTTTCATGAGCGTACTCAGCTACCTTGCGGGATTCTTCGATGTTCTCTTCGAAGGAATGGCTGGAGTAGTCGATCATGACAGATGTAAATCCGCCGTCGATGCAGGATTTGCAGGTTGCGAAATCTGCGCCGTGGTCAAGATGAAGAACCATCGGAACCTCGGGATGAAGTTCAACGGCTGCCTCGACCAGTTTTACAAGATAGATGCTGTTGGCATATTTTCTTGCACCTGCGGAAGCCTGAAGGATTACCGGCGATTTGAGCTCGGCAGCAGCCTCGGTGATTGCCTGAACGATTTCCATGTTGTTGACGTTGAAAGCGCCGATCGCATAGCCGCCGGCATAAGCTTTTTTGAACATTTCGGTTGATGTTACAAGAGCCATAATAATTACCACCTTTCGTTGAAAAACGTTTGTTTTGAACTATTATAGCATGTTTCTATGCTTTGCTCAATCAATATTGTATGTGAGACAGGAATCGTACGCCGGGGAACGGAGATGCAACGTGAGGCAACAGTCACGGGACAGGTTCCCTGACTCATATGAGACGGAAGTGTAACGGGATGCGGTGGATCGCCTTCCGTTTTACCTTGCCACTTGCAGATTACAATGTTAGAATATTTATATTGTTGATCATAAAAATAAAGGAGAAAACCACGATGAGCAGCTTTGATTATAATATCGTCCGGAATCCGGAAATCTTTATGCAGAATCGGATGAAAGCGCATTCCGATCATGTTTTTTACCTTGCCGAAAATGGAGGAGAGGCATTCGACGGAAGGCTTTTTTTGAATGGGAAATGGAAATTCTCCTATGCGGAGAATTACCAAAAAGCGGTAAAGGATTTTTGGAAAGAGGATTTTGACTGTTCAACCTGGGCGGAGATCAATGTGCCGGGCCACATCCAGATGCAGGGGTATGACACGCCGCAGTATGTCAACACGCAGTATCCGTGGGACGGGCATGAGGAGATCGAGCCGGGGGAGATCCCGGAGAGGTTTAATCCTACAGCAAGCTACATGAAGTGCTTTGCGCTGCCCGAGTATATGCAGGGCAAGAAGGTCTTTGTTTCGTTTCAGGGTGTCGAGAGTGGATTTGCCCTCTGGGTGAATGGAAGATATGTCGGCTACAGCGAGGACTCCTTCACACCTTCGGAGTTTGATCTGACAGAGTTTGTGCATCCGGGCGAAAACCGCATGGCGGTTCAGGTGTTTAAATGGACTGCGGGAAGCTGGTGCGAGGACCAGGACTTCTTCCGCTTCTCCGGCATTTTCCGCGATGTGTATCTTTACAGTGTGCCGGATGTTCATATTTATGATATGAAGGTTCGCACGCTCCTTGATGATGCATTCGAAAACGCAGACCTCAGGCTGGATCTTCAGGTGTGGGGAGAGGGAAGGATCGCGATAAAGCTTGCCGGGCAGGAGGGAACCGTCCTGGAAGAGGAGAAGGAACTGCAGGGCGAAACTTCGCTTGCTTTCCCGGTCAAGGCGCCGCAGCTTTGGAGCGCCGAGGTTCCCAATCTGTACGATCTGACCCTTGCTGTTTATGACAAGGATGGCAGGATGCAGGAGATTGTCTGCGAGAAGGTCGGCTTCCGCAGATTCGAGATCAAGGACAGCGTGATGCTGCTGAACGGAAAGAGAATCGTGTTCAAGGGCGTCAACCGGCATGAGTTCACCTGCGATGCGGGGCGTGTCATGACAGCTGATATCATCAGAAAAGATCTGACGGTCATGAAGCGGAACAACATCAACGCGGTCCGCACATGCCATTATCCGAACATCTCTGCGTTCTATCGCCTGTGTGATGAAATCGGTCTTTATGTGATCGATGAGAGCAACATGGAGACGCACGGTGTCTGGGACTTCATTATTCGTGGGGGAAGGGATATTTCTTTCTCCGTTCCCGGAGATCGCCCCGAATTTCTGCAGATGGTTCTCGACCGCGCGAACAGCATGTATCAGAGAGATAAGAACCATGCTTGTATTCTGATTTTGTCCTGCGGGAATGAATCGTACGGCGGCACCGATATTCTGGAGATCGCCAATCAGTTCAGACGCCTGGATGAGACCCGGCCGGTTCATTATGAGGGTATCCACAATGATGGGAGATATCCGGATTCTTCTGACATCTGGAGTCAGATGTATCCGCCTGTCGAGGCCATCAAGGAGTTCATCGACGAGAACAGGGACAAGCCGTTTATCTGCTGCGAGTATGCGCATGCGATGGGAAATTCGTGCGGTGCGCTTCACAAGTACACCGAATATGCCTATGAGGAGGAATTGTACCAGGGTGGCTTTATCTGGGACTACATTGACCAGTGCCTCACTCGCACTGACCGCTATGGAAACACTTATCAGGGGTACGGCGGTGATTTTGGCGACAGGCCGGCGGATTTCAGCTTCAGCGGAAACGGGATCGTGTACGGCGAGAACAGGGAGCCGTCGCCGAAGATGCAGGAAGTGAAATATTGCTACAGAAATATAGAAGTCTCGTTTGTGGATGACGAGCTGATCCTTGTCAACCGGAATCTGTTTGTGGATATCGATCGCTACGATTGTATCGTTTCGCTCATGCGGGATGGAGAAGAAATCTCGCGCTGTGTCAGAACGTACAGTGTCGCTCCGCTCTCTGAAGGCAGGTTCTCGCTCGATGCATCAATCCCCGAGGAGCCGGGCGAATATTGCGTGACGGTCTCGTTTGTCCTGAAAGAGAGCTGCGCGTGGGCGGAGGCCGGACACGAGGTTGCGTTTGGGCAGAAGGTCGTCAGGAGAGAATGTGCGGCGACGGGAGAACCGGAGAAAGGAACCGGCCTCACTGTCATTCATGGATGGAACAATATCGGCGTTCGCGGAGAGAACTTTGAAGTCCTGTTCTCGTGCCTGTTCGGCGGAATGGTTTCTTATAAATATGAAGGAAGACAGCTTATTCAAAGCATGCCGAAGCCAAACTTCTGGAGAGCCATGACCGAAAATGATATGGCAAACCTTCAGCCTATGAGGTCTGCGGCCTGGAAGACAGCGGGCATGTTCGGCACGGTCAAGACGAACCATGGAAGAGGCCTCGATCCTTATAAGTTGGAAGAAAAAGAGAACAGCGTGTGCGTCACTTACACATACCATCTGCCGGTGAAACCGCAGAAGGACTGCACGCTTTCCTATGAAGTGTTTGGGGATGGTACCGTGCGTACTACCCTCAGGATGGACAGAACAGATGATGTGGGTGAACTTCCCGAGTTCAGTGTACTGTTCATGATGGATCCCGATTTTGACCATGTGAAATGGTACGGCCCCGGCCCTGAGGAGACCTACGTGGACCGGTGCCACGGCGGAAAGCTCGGCATTTACGAAAATCGCGTGAAGGATAACGTGGCGAAGTACCTTGTTCCTCAGGAGTGCGGAAACAAGGTGGATGTCAGGTGGGCATCCGTGACTGACGAGGCGGACCACGGCCTTCTGTTTACAACGGACGGTCTGCAGTTCTCGGCGCTTCCTTATACGCCGCATGAGCTGGACAACGCAACGCATCCGAACGAGCTGCCGCCCGTGCAGCATACGTGTGTGCGCGTGGGCTGCCAGATGGGCATCGGTGGAGATGATACGTGGGGTGCGCTGGTTCATCCGGAGTATCTGCTTGATAACAGTAAAGAGATGAAGATTACATTCTGCTTTAAAGGGATGTGAGAAAAGACAGGGGACGGTTCT
>CADCPK010000275.1 GCA_902803215.1 uncultured Lachnospiraceae bacterium | reverse complement strand
TCCGACAGCGGCGTCAGGTGAAAAGCGTTGAAAATATCATTTGAAGGAGGAAACACTTTATATGTGCGATACTCCTCCACTATTTTTTTATATAAGGCGGCATAATATGGCTGCGCGAATTCAGGGCGCAGTGCTTCAAGCCATTCTCCGGAAATTGCCGGCATGGTCATTCTCCTCTCCGGTCATCTGAACAAAACAGGTTGGACATCCGCGATGCACTTCACTGCCTGCTCACGATCTTCGTCGGCTTCTCAAATCAGGTCCTTCTCACAGAAATCCCGTTTTCCTGAAGATAATCCTTCACTTCGCGGATCTCGAGTTCTTTATAATGGAAAAGCGAAGCGGCAAGCGCGGCATCTGCTTTGCCGGCCTGTAAGGCTTCTTTAAAATGTGCGAGCGTTCCCGCTCCACCCGAGGCGATCACCGGGATGGAAACCGCTTCGGCGACAGCCCGGGTAAGAGGGATATCATATCCCGCTTTCGTTCCGTCACAGTCCATGGATGTCAGCAGGATCTCCCCGGCACCGAGTCTTTCGGCCTCCTTAGCCCACCAAAGGGCATCGATGCCTGTGTCCAGTCTTCCTCCGTGCTTGTATATATTCCAGCCGCTGCCGTCGGCTCTCTTTTTTGCATCGATGGCAACCACAACACACTGACTGCCAAACTTTTCCGCCGCCTCTCTGATCAGTTCGGGACGGTCTATGGCAGCCGAATTGACCGAAATCTTGTCTGCCCCTTCCCGGAGCAGTCTGCGAAAATCTTCAATAGTGCGGATCCCTCCGCCGACGGTAAACGGAATGAACACATTCGCGGCCACTGCCCTGACCATATCGACCACTGTGTCTCTTGCCTCGTTGGAGGCTGTGATGTCGAGGAATACCAGCTCATCTGCACCTTCCGCATCGTAAACTTTGGCGATCTCCACAGGGTCTCCCGCATCTCTCAGGTTGACAAAGTTGACGCCCTTAACGACCCGTCCTTTGTTGACATCCAGGCAGGGAATGATTCTTTTGGTAAACATCAGTTATCCTCCTTCCGGATCGCAGCAAAGTTTTCGAGCATCTTAAGTCCGTATCGGCTGCTTTTTTCCGGATGGAACTGGCACGCAAACACGTTGTTCTGTTCCACGGACGCATCGATCGTTACACTGTATTCGGTCGTCGCTTTTACGATCTGCGGATCGGCCGCTTTAAGATAGTAGGAATGCACAAAGTACACATACGTTTCCTGCGGAATATCTTTAAAGAGCCTTCCCTCATTCTGCAGGCTCAGCGAGTTCCAGCCCATGTGAGGGATCTTAAGTCCTTCTGCGGGCGGTATTCTTTTGATCTCGCCCTTCAGCAGTCCGAGTCCGGGCACGCCGGGAGCCTCCTCGGATTTCTCAAACATAAGCTGAAGGCCAAGGCAGATGCCCAAAAACGGGATCTTCTCGGAAACGATCTCTTTTATCGTCCCGATCAGCCGGTATTGTTCCAGCTTCTGCATCGCATCCCCAAAGTTTCCCACTCCGGGAAGGATCACCTGATCTGCCTGAAGAAGGACGTCTCTGTCCCGCGTGAGGCAGGTGTCATGTCCCAGAAACTTAAGCGCTTTCTCCACGCTCCTTATATTGCCTGCATCGTAGTCGATGATCGCTATCATTAGCTGTCTTTCCTCCTTCAAACAGTGAATCACTTCAGGTCAAGCGTAAACCAGAACTCCACACCGTTTTCCAAATTGGTCACGCCATATTCCTGATGCATACCTTCCATGATCGCCTTGACGATCGACAGACCTATTCCGCTGCCTCCATACTCTCTGGTCCTCGCCTTATCGACCTTATAAAACTTCTGCCAGAGATTCGGGATATCTTCCTCGGGAATAGGTGTTCCTGTATTAAACACACTTACTCTGACTTTTCCGTCGTCTTTAAGGAGTCTGATCGCAATTATCTTTTCTCCGCCGAGATGATGTATGGCGTTGCTGGTATAATTGGTGACAACTTCTTCGACCTTGAACTCATCGGCCCATACATATACCGGTGTGCTCTCTTCGAACACGACCTCGGCACCGCTCTGCTGAAGCATGATGTCCATGTTCTGCAAAACGCCCCGGATGACAGATACCAGATCGAATCTTTCCATCACCACCGGGTCTTTGCCCGATTCGAGCTGATTGAGGGTCAGAAGATTCTTGACCAGCTTGTTCATCTTCTGCGCTTCGTCCATGATCACTTCACAGTAGAACTCCCGGCTGTCGGGGTCGTCGGAAATATTATCCTTCAGGCCCTCCGCATATCCCTGGATCAGAGCGATGGGGGTCTTCAGTTCATGTGATACGTTGTCAAGGAATTCTTTTCTTCTTTTATCGATCTCGATCTTATTCTCAATGTCTTTCTGCAGCTCCAGGTTTGCTGTCTTCAGCTCGGAGATAGTCCGTTCCAGTTCATCGGACATTTTGTTGAAGCTGTCACCGAGAACATCGATCTCGTTTCCTGCATTGCTTCTGTATCTTTCTTCGAAATCGAGGCTCGCCATACGTTTCGACAGAACGGTAAGTTCTTTTATCGGGCGTGTGAGCCTTCTGATCAGGAGGGCCAGGATCAGAGCACTGACTGCTGTGACGATCGCTCCGACGAAGAAATAAAAACGATTGGATATTCGGACACTCTCCGTAATGCTCTCAAGCGGTGTCCTGATCAGGAAATAGTAATCATTCTTCAGGGCGCCCCAGCATTCCACAAAGTCCATGCCTACAAAACGGTCGCTGACCTGCTGCACCACGCAATCATCAGATTTTTTGATTATCCTGCTTTCGCTGCTGTCCAGATGATAAACGTAGCCGAAAAGTTTGCTTCTCAGCATCTTATCGTTTTCGCCCCACGCGTACGAGCTGCTGTTCTCGCGGTTGATGACCACCCAGGACAGATTGTTTCGGGAGCTGAATTTGCCCATTTCATCCAGTGCGCTGTAGACAGCTTCATCGGCGTCATCGGGTTCATCCCCGATATTGATGTCATCTTCGTAGTCATCGGTGAAATCTTCTTCTTCGCCGAAATAGAATTCGAAGGATGTATCGTATGAGTTCTCCACAATGGTGTCAATGTCCAGCGAACTCAGGGATTCTTTGGCATTTATAAGAACATTCGTTTTTTGCGAAATGTAGTATTTTTCCAGAAAGAATCCGTTCAGAAGAGAGATCAGCAGAATTGAAAACAGCAGGACAATGATAAAGATCAGAGTGATCTGCCGCTGCAGAGACTGAAAACGTCTGGGTTTCTTTGTCTTTTGCTTTTTTTCTTTATATTTACTTTGACTCATAAGTACGCCGTTGTTCTCCATTTTCAAAGTAAGGCGATCCGGTGTTCCGGTTCGTCATCACATTAGTATAACATGCCGGGACATATTATACCATACACAGAATGGATTGATAAGTAAAAACCTGACAGACAAAAAAAAGCCAGAGGCTTTTTTGCCTCCGGTTCATGCTGTTTTTATACTGCAACTGCAGTGTTATTCATATATTCAGGTACTGCGTTTTCATATGTGTTTCCCAGCCATGCGATCATATCCTGTACGCTCGGCATGCGGCCGTATAAGTTGACAAATGTTTTGATGCACATTCTGATTTTCTGGATCGTCTCGTTGTTTGTTTCTTTCATGTTCATTACCCCCGTAAGTAAATGGGGACCCGGCCCCGCGCTTTTTTTCTCTCGTTTCTTTCGTTTAACTCGTTCTGCTTTGCTTTTTTTAAGCTTCTGTATAGATATACGATTCTGTGCAGCAAAATCCACACACTTTTTTTTTATGTCACCCGGACGACAGCCCGCAGAAAAGCTCTTGTCATAAAGAAGGTGTTTTTTTATAATGAAAGAGGTAACCTAAGATAATATATTTACGGAGGACGTCAGAGTATGAAAATATTGATCATCTATTATACGCAATCCGGAAATACACAGGCGATTGCCAAAAGTATCGCGCGTGGTGCTGCATCCACCGGGGCCGAAGTTAAGATGATGCGCCTCAAAAATGTCACTTATGACATGCTGGGGGAGTACGATCTGATCGGTTTTGGAAGTCCTACCTGGAAGGCGGACACGCCTAACATGCATGCTTTCATCGATAAGATGCCCAAACAGAACGGTACGCACTGTTTTGCTTTCAACACACATGGTACTCTTCCGCATCTGTATTTTCCGATCGTAATTCCCAACCTGAAGAATCATGGGCTGGTTCCGATCGGTTATAAGGACTGGTACGGTGATGTCAATATGCCGGGAATGCCGAAGCCTTACTACACGGGCGGTCATCCGGATGAACAGGATTTCAGGGAGGCCGAGGAATTCGGACGGGAGATGGCGGAGAACAGCCCTCGCATCCATGCGGGCGAGACCGATCTGATCTATCCGGATCCCGAGATGAACGACAAGGTGTTTGAGCAGGCGATGATCTGTTCCAATATGCTGCTCTGTCCCACAAATCCCCAGGGGGCTTTTATCCGTGATCCCGAAAAATGCAAGTACCCCAAGTGCCATGTCTGCATGGATAATTGTATGATGCAGTATATCGATCTCTCGAAGGATCCGCAGGTTTTCGGCAACCGCGGCGACAGGTGTGATGACTGCCATGAGTGCTCTTATTGCTTTATGCTCTGTCCGTTTGGTGCGATATACACCGAGGATCCTAAGCAGTTCGAGAGGGATAAGGGAATCAGGCATCTGAATTTTGAGGTGATGCTGGACAGAGATGAGGCTGAAGGAAAGTTCAGGCGGCTGGTGCCTGTGGAGGAAGTCGGGTTTGACACACCCTATGTTTATTGGCATCCGCAGAGGCCGTACATGAAGCCTCCTAAGGAAGATGACGAATTTACCTGATAAATCAATAGATTAAGGAATGTTTTTGGAATGAAAATTGTTTTGGATTCACATACACATACCATCGCCAGCGGTCACGCTTACAATACAGTCATGGAGATGGTTCATGCAGCTTCTGAAAAGGGCCTCGAGCTGCTCGGCATCACTGAGCATGCGGAAGGAATGCCCGGGAGCTGCAATAACATGTATTTTCGCAACGTGAAGGTTCTTCCCCGTAGGATGGAGGGCATCGAGGTGCTTTTTGGCGCCGAGGCCAATATTCTGGATCCTCAGGGCAATCTGGATATGACCGGGAAGGATATGCGTTATCTGGATCTGGTCATCGCAAGCCTTCACCCCCACTGCATGCAGCCCGGCACCTGTGCGGAGAACACGGCGGCGTATCTCCATGCGATGGATAATCCTTATATCAACATTATCGGTCATCCGGACGACGGCAGGTATCCTGTCGATTATGAGGAGCTGGTGCGTGCGGCTAAGGAAAATCACGTTCTGCTCGAGGTCAACAACCATTCCCTCGATCCTCACTCCGTGCGTACATCCGCCCGGGAGAACATTACCGTAATGCTGAAGCTCTGCATGAAATACGGAGCCCCGATCATCCTGGACAGTGATGCGCATTGGTGCGGAGATATCGGCAATACAGCCTATTCTCTGCCTCTGCTCAAAGAGATCGGCTTCCCGGAGGAGCTGGTCGTGAATCGCAGTGTGGAGGAATATAAGAAGTATATAGGGAAAAGGTGAAACAGGAGCAGGGTGGAACAGGGAACGGTTCCACCCTGCTCCTGTTTCACCCGTCTGCCAGCTTCTTCCTCAGCATATTCAAAACACGCTTCTTATCCGTAGTCCACGCCGGTGCGATCAGCAGATTCCGCGGAGGATCGCCGGTCATTCTGTGCACCACTGTCTCTTCGGGCAAGATCCGAAGGCATTCTGCTGCCAGGTCGGTGTATTCTTCCATGGTCAGCAGGGGGAAGGGATGAGCTGTCCACTCTTCTGCCATCCGAGTCCCTTTAAGGATCTGCAGCATCTGTATTTTGATGCCGTCGAGCTTTGGTGACAGTGCGGCCAGATAGCGGGCCGTTTCGAGCATGTCCTCTTTGTTTTCTCCCGGAAGACCAAGTATCATGTGAACGATCACCGTAAGACCGGCGTTTTTCAGACGGCTGTAGGTTGTTTCAAACACGTTCAATGAATAGCCCCTGCCGAAAGCCTCCGCTGTGGATTCATGGACAGTCTGCAGCCCCAGTTCTATGTACACCGGTTTTTTCTGATTGAGTCGTATCAGCATTTCCAGAATATCGTCCGGAATACAGTCGGGGCGGGTTCCGATCGACAGTGCTGCAACTTCGGGGCAGGACAGCACTTCATCATAAAGCCGCTCCAGCTTATCTGCCGGGCCGTAGGTGTTTGTGAATGCCTGAAAATATGCCACATATCTGCGCTGTTCTATGGGAAGAGCCGCGGGAAACTTGTGATCCACTCTTTTTTTTGCTTCTTTGATCTGGACGTTTATCGAATCCGGACCCGCGGCAAATTCTCCGCTTCCGCTCCCCGTACAGAAGCTGCATCCGCCAAATCCGATCGTCCCGTCCAGGTTCGGGCAGGTGCAGCCTGAAGACAGCGCAAGCTTCATCACCTTGCACCCGTATATTCTTTTCCATTCTTCCGAGACAGTGCGGATTTTCATAAGCTCTCCTTATCTTTGTTCGTCTCGCCGAGCAGATCGGGTCTTTCTCTCTTTGTACGTGCAAGAGCCTGCTCCTCCCGCCATTTACGTATCGCTTCATGATTGCCCGAAATCAGTACGTCGGGGACAGCTTTTCCGCGAAACTCAGCCGGTCTCGTGTACTGCGGATATTCCAGCAGTCCGGACTCAAAGGATTCTTCATCCGCGCTGCCCTCCCTCAGGCTTCCCTTTAAGAGGCGCACAACGGAGTCTGCAACGACCATGGCCGCAAGTTCCCCTCCCGTCAAAATATAGTCACCTATGGACAGCGTCTCGTCCACATATTCATATATCCGGGCGTCAAATCCTTCATAGTGCCCACAGATCAATATCAGATGCTTCTCCCCGGAGAGAATGCGCGCCTGTTTTTGGCTGTACTTTGCTCCGCCGGGACACAGCAGAATCGTTTTGCTTTCCGGTGTTCGAACCACCTCCAGTGCGTTTATCACAGGCTCGCACCTGATGATCATCCCTCTGCCGCCTCCGTAGGGCGAATCGTCGACTTTTCGGAACGATCCCTGTACATAGTCTCTGAAGTCGATCACCTCGATCGCAAGACGATCTGCCTGTACAGACCGCGAGATCACCGGGGTACGGAGAAAATCGCCGAAAAATTCCGGAGTCATTGTCAATATCGATATTCTCACCGCGTTTTCCTCCTGCAATTATCTGTCCAGAAACCCCAGATACTCATCGAAAAGGTTAAACAGCATGTCCCCCGAGCAGACCGGAAGCTCTGCTGTGCTGCCGGGCACTTCCTGCCATGTATACAGGTCTTCTGCCCCTGTGAGTACCAAAGCAGGGATCACATCATACCGGTCGCCGAAGATCACATCCAGATATGGCGCATACTTCACCGCCTGCAGCTCCTCCTCCGGATCGATCTTATCTTTCATTTTGAATTCAAGGGAGAAAACTTTGTCCTCGGTGATCACGAGTACATCTGCGTAGATTCGAACGTGCCTCGCCCGCTTTATCCTCAATTCAAAACATATCTCCCAGTCGAAATAATCCGTTTCTCCCAGATCTTCGAACAGTGCTTTTATCACGTGTGCCGAGTCCAGAAAAGAGTGGATGAGCCCGCGGGTATCGTTCAGATTACGGCCGATGTTCCGGCATCCTTTTTTCAGTTCTTCCAGCCATTCCTCTTCTGACTGCGCCAGAAAGCGGGCTGCATCGGCATAATATCCGCAAAAATCGGAAAGTCCGGTATGCGGGTGTGACTGTCCGATCAGGCCGCGCCAGTTGAAGTCCGTGTCGCAGTAGCACAGTTCGTGTATGAAGGGAGATGCGTAGAGAAGCCGGTTGATTTCTGTCTTATCCATACCGAGCTGTTTGGCTATGTCGCGGGCTTTTATTCCGTCATTCCGGCAGATGAGGGAGTACATCTTTCTCTCTATGGAATTCATATACCGCATCGATCTTCTCCTTCAACTCTTCTCTTCCGGAAACATACCCATTGTTTTTCTGCCGGTCAATTCCGGCTTTTTTCTTACCCTGAATATTTTTCCAGGCAGACCAGCTGCACGCCCGAAATACCGTTAAACACGCAGGGCACGATCCCCACCTCTTCATATCCGAGTTTTCTGTACATGGCCCTTGCCGCCTTGTTGACAGCGTTGGTATCCATCCTGAGCTCCGGGCACCCGTTCTTCCGCGCGTACTCTTCATAATAAGAAACAAAGGCTCTCCCATACCCTTTTCCCTGCTCAGCCGGGTCGATGCAGAGCGTATGCAGTACCATGATCTCATCGTCTTCCGCCGAATGCTTCCAGACCGCAAGTGCATATTCCGGCACCTGCACCTTGTTTATTATGGCGGAAGCAACCACCTTTGCATCATCATTCTCCAGCACAAAGAGATCATCTCTCTCAAGCGCCAATCGAGCTGTATCTTTCACCGGATATACATTTCTCTTCCATCCGATAGCAGTGAGCCCCTCTTCTTCTCTGTCATGGATGAGTTCATATATCTCCGACACGCGGTCTAAGTCTTCCGGCATAGCTTTCCTGATTCTCATTTCTGCCTCCATATGAATATTGGGTCAATGAGTACTTGGGGACGTATCTTTTTGACTCATTTTTGCGCGGAAAAATGAGTCAAAAAGATACGTCCCCAAGTACTCATTGACCCAATATTCATTACTCCGCAGGACACTCAAATTTGTATCCCATGCCCCACACCGTCTTTATGTAGTCCGCCTTGTCTCCCATCTTGCTGCGGAGCTTCTTCACATGAGTATCGATCGTCCGCGCATCACCAAAGTAGTCATAGTTCCACACAGAATTCAATATCTTCTCCCTGGACAGAGCGATACCCTGATTTTCCAGGAAATAGGTCAGCAGCTCGAATTCCTTAAAACTGAGTTCCATCGGGGTACCGTCCACGGTTGCAATATGTGCCGCCTTATCGATCACGATACCGCCGGCCGAGATCGAATCGGCGGCTTCGGTCTTCCCTGTTCTCCTGAGGATAGCTTCGACTCTCGCTACCAGGATCTTGGGGCTGAACGGTTTGGAGATATACTCATCCACACCCAGATCAAAGCCTAGAAGCTCATCCCTTTCATCGCTCCTGGCAGTGAGCATGATGATCGGTACTTTGGAATTCTTGCGGATCTCCCGGCATACTTCCCAGCCATCCATCTTCGGCATCATGACATCCAATATGATCAGCGCAATGTCTTTATCTTCATAGAACAGGTCCACCGCTTCCTCGCCGTCTGCTGCCTCCAGCACGGTAAACCCTTTCTTGTTGAGGAAATCCTTAACCAGCTTTCTCATTCTGCTCTCATCATCAACTACAAGAATTTTGATCTCTTCCATTTTTTACTCTCCGAATATCCATGCATCAAACTCAGTGCAAACTCATAAAAAGAAAAAGCCGCATCAACTGCGGCTTTTTCCGATGGACCTGGCGGGAATCGAACCCGCGTCCGAAAGCCTGTCCACCGGGCTTCTTCCATCATAGTCGGTGATCTTACATTCCCTCTGCGATACGCCCATCGACAGGCTTACCGTTTCAGTAGCTTCATGATACATCTGCCGGGGCAAAGCTTACCCGGCAAGGTTTCTCACATTTTTTGACGCCGGTTACTAAACGTGTGAGTGCATAAAGGCCGACGAGCAACAATTATGCTGCTAACGCGAAATTATCTTCAGCGTTTATATTTAAGTGTCCGGTTATTACGCAGTCCGGGCGGCTGCGGATGGCTTCCCCGCCTTCGAAGCCCCCGTCGAAACCAGTACAAGCCCCAACAAGGCTGCTTAGGCAGCTAACATATTATAACAAAAAGTAAAGCCCGCTGTCAACAGCGGGCTTTGCATTCAATTAAACCTGTAGTTTATACCCTGGAAAGATACTCGCCTGTTCTGGTATCGATCTTAAGCTTGTCGCCCTGGTTGACAAACAGCGGAACCTGAACCTGTGCGCCTGTCTCAACGGTAGCCGGTTTGGTTGCGCCCTGTGCTGTGTTTCCGGCAAAGCCCGGCTCGGTCTCGATAACCTCAAGCTCTACAAAGAGAGGCGGCTCGATGGCGAACACGTTACCGTTGTGGGAGCAGATCTTGACGACCTCGTTCTCTTTTACGAACTTCATGGAATCACCGACCTGGTCCTTGGTAAGTGCGACCTGATCGAATGTCTCATTGTTCATAAAGTTATAGAACTCACCATCATTATACAGATAGCTCATATCCACACGATCGATTCTCGCTACCGGGAATTTTTCGGTCGGACGGAAAGATTTTTCCAGTACAGAACCTGTGATAATATTTTTGTATTTTGTTCTTACAAAAGCAGCGCCTTTTCCGGGTTTGACATGCTGAAACTCAACGATCTGACACACATTGCCATCAATTTCGAGTGTAATGCCATTTTTAAAATCGCCTGCTGAAATCATAAATAGTTCCTCCTTAAATCATCGCTTTCACTAAATTTCATTCTATAATACCGTGTTCTATTTTTCAACTGTTTTTTTCGTAGGCATCGATTTCTGACAAAATCTGCTTTACAAAATCCTCGAAAGGCATGATCCCGGTCTCGACAATAATATCGGCAAACTTCCGGTATACAGGATCTCGCTGTTTGAGGAGCTTTTTGACCTTTTCCTCGGGATTCTCCCCCTCAAGAAGAGGATTGTTTGTCCCCTCCAGCCTTTTCAGCAATGTGGCTTCGGAGCCTTTTATATATACCACAGTGCCGAGCTGAGGGATAAGCTTCTGGTTCTGTTCCTGAAGGGGCAGCCCGGCTCCGAGAGAAACCACCTTTCTCTCCTCATCTTCCAGAAGCCCTTTGATCTCCATCGTTTCGAGCGCTCTGTAGAACGGTTCTCCGAATCTCTGAAAAATCTCCTTTACCGTAAGCTTCATCTTTTTGGTTATCGCTTTATCCACATCCACAAACGGTATTCCCAGCTCCTGTGAAAGGCGTTTTCCTACGCGTGTTTTTCCGGAGCCCATAAATCCTATTATTGCGATATGATTCATTCTTACTCTCCTTAGTGCCGGTCACTAAGCGGAATATACTCTGCTGCCGGCAAAACATTTTTGTAGGCAGGGCGAATAATCTTGTCTGTATTGATCAATTCTTCAAGTCTGTGCGCGCTCCATCCGACAATTCGTGCCACTGCAAACATTGGTGTGTACAGTTCCAGCGGAAGGTCGAGCATGCTGTATACAAAACCGCTGTAGAAGTCGATGTTGGCACTGACTCCTTTATAAATGCGGCGCTCCTGTCCGATCACCTGCGGTGCAAGCCGCTCCACAGTCTCATACAGCTGGTAGTCCTTCATGCGTCCCTTTTCTCTCGCCAGCGGTACGACAAAGCTCTTTAACACCTCGGCTCTCGGGTCTGATACAGAATAGATCGCATGCCCCATACCATAGATCAGTCCCCGCTGATCGAAAGCCTCTTTGTGCAGAAGTTTTCTGAGATAATCCACCACAGCATCCTCATCCGACGGATCCGTGATATGCTTTTTCATATCATTGAACATCTTGACGACTTTGATGTTGGCGCCGCCGTGCTTCGGTCCCTTCAGAGAGCCGAGAGCCGCTGCGATGGCCGAGTAGGTATCCGTGCCCGAAGAGGATACCACATGTGTGGTAAATGTAGAGTTATTACCACCGCCATGCTCCATGTGCAGGATGAGCGCAAGATCCAGGATCTTCGCCTCAAGGTCGGTATATTTTTTATCGGGCCGCAGCATCCTCAGAATATTCTCGGCGGTGGAAAGATCCTTCTTGGGATTATGAATATAAAGGCTCTTTCCTCTTCCGTAATGATTGTATGCCTGATAGCCGTACACCGAAAGTACAGGGAAAACACTGATCAGGTTCAGGCACTGTCTGAGAACATTAGGGAGAGATATATCGTCGGGATCTTTATCGTAGCTGTACAGAGTCAGCACACTCCTCGAAAGCGCATTCATGATGTCTTTTGAAGGGGCTTTCATGATAACGTCCCTGACAAAGTTGGTGGGAAGTGCCCTCTGGTTTGCCAGAAGTTTTGAGAACTCTTCCAGCTCCTCCCTGTTTGGAAGCGACCCAAACAAGAGCAGATAAGCTGTTTCTTCAAAACCGAATCTGCTGTCTTTGAGGAACCCTCTTGTCAGTTCTTTGATATCATATCCTCTGTAGGAGAGACTGCCCGCGCATGGAACCTCTTTGCCGTCAACGATTTTTGTAGCCTGTACATTGGAGATCTGTGTAAGTCCGGCGAGTACGCCTTTGCCGTTAAGATCACGCAGACCTCTTTTTACGTCATATTTGCCGTACAAAGAAAGATCCA
The DNA here is from genome assembly GCA_902803215.1 of uncultured Lachnospiraceae bacterium. Lineage (GTDB taxonomy): Bacteria > Bacillota > Clostridia > Lachnospirales > Lachnospiraceae > Blautia_A. The sequence goes on along the minus strand of CADCPK010000275.1, from coordinate 5,655 downwards.
GCCTGCTTGTATCCTCGCAGAGTCCGGTCAGTCTCTCAATTTCAGGAGTAACTTTCATATTAAATCCACTCATAGTTTTCTCTCCTTTCTTCTTCTCAAACGCGTTTCCCCTTTCTTGATTTATTTGTGCTGCTAAACAGTACCGCCTGTTGCCGTTTCTCTTTATTTTTGGCGATATGTCCGCAAAAACTGTTCCAGTTTTCTGCTCGCCTTTTCAAGCTGAAGCGTATTCGGCAGATATACGATACGAAAATGATCGGGTTCCGTCCAGTTGAAGCCCTTGCCGGGAACAATAAGCACCTGTTTTTCATGCAGGAAATCCAGGGCGAACTGCTCGTCATCTTCAATGTGGAACTTCTCCGTATCGATCTTTGGGAACATATAAAATGCCGCTTTAGGTTTGACTGCGGTAATTCCGGGTATGTCGATCAGAGCTTTGTAAATGAAGTCTCTCTGCTCATAGATTCGGCCGCCCGGCTGTATATACTCATTTACACTCTGATATCCGCCGAGCGCAGTCTGTACGATAGCCTGTGCGGGCACATTGGAGCACAGTCTCATCGAAGAGAGCATGTTCAGGCCTTCAATATATCCTTTTGCTCTTTTTTTAGGTCCGCTGAGTACCATCCATCCGATACGGAATCCGGCGATCATATGTGATTTGGAAAGACCGGAAAACGTTACACAGAAAAGATCCGGTGCCAGAGAGGCGATCGATGTATGCTGATACTGATCCATGACCAGCCGGTCGTAAATCTCATCGGAGAAGATGATCAGCTCATGTTCCCTTGCGATCTCTACGATCTGTTCCAGAAGGTCACGCGGGTATACCGCTCCCGTAGGATTGTTCGGGTTGATGATGACTATGGCCTTTGTCTTGTCTGTTATCTTGCTGCGAATATCATCGAGGTCGGGATTCCAGTCGGACTGTTCATCGCAGATATAATGTACGACGTTCCCTCCTGCAAGCGTGGCGGTCGCGGTCCAGAGAGGATAATCCGGTGCCGGAATAAGTATCTCATCTCCGTTGTTCAGGAGTGCCTGCATACACAGGTTGATCAGTTCACTGACTCCGTTTCCTGTGTAAATGTCGCTCATGCTGACATTCGGGATGTTCCTGAGCTGGCAGTACTGCATGATGGCTTTGCGGGCAGAGAAGATTCCCTTTGAATCGGAATAGCCCTGAGATGTCCTGATGTTGCTCAGCATATCCAGGATCACTTCCTGCGGGGCGGAAAAACCGAAGGGATATGGATTGCCTATGTTAAGTTTAAGGATCTCCATCCCATCCTCTTCCATTCGGGCGGCTTCATCCACAACAGGGCCTCTCACATCATAAAGTACATTGTTCAGCTTTGTCGACTTTTCAAAAGTCCTCATAAAAAACATCTCCCTCACGTCTTAGTTGTCAAAATAAGTCCGCGCCCGATAAGGAAACACCGGGATTATTGCATCGGTTTATCTCCTCAGGGACACAAATTATTTATTTATCATCTCATATTTATGGAAATTTCGCAAGTGTTCGTTGTTTTTAGCCTTGCAAAATATGGAAAATCACAAAACGAAAAAAAAAAACTTTGCAAATTTAACACTTTAGTGTATAATAGCATCCGGAAAATAAATTTGGACGAGGAGGAAACAAAATGTCATACACAGAAGAAGTTTACGCAAGAGTTGTTTCTCAGAATCCCGGCGAGCCGGAATTTCATCAGGCAGTGAAGGAAGTTCTTGAATCTCTTCAGGTTGTCATCGATAAGAACGAAGAGGAATACCGCAAGCTTTCTATTCTTGAGCGTCTCGTAGAACCGGAAAGAATCATCTCCTTCCGCGTTCCGTGGGTGGATGATAAGGGCGTAGTTCAGGTAAACAAAGGATATCGTGTACAGTTTAACAGTGCGATCGGTCCGTACAAGGGAGGCCTTCGTTTCCATCCGTCAGTCAATCAGAGCATTCTTAAATTCCTCGGATTTGAGCAGATCTTCAAAAATTCCCTTACCGGCCTTCCCATCGGCGGCGGCAAAGGTGGCTCCAACTTTGATCCGAAGGGCAAATCCGACCGCGAAGTCATGGCTTTCTGCCAGAGCTTCATGACCGAGCTCAGCAAATATATCGGCGCAGATCAGGATGTTCCCGCAGGTGATATCGGTGTCGGCGGCCGTGAGATCGGTTATCTCTACGGCGAATACAAGAGGATCAAAGGCCTCTATGAAGGCGTTCTTACCGGAAAAGGCCTGACCTGGGGCGGTTCTCTCATCCGTACACAGGCTACCGGCTATGGCGTTGTCTACATGCTTGACGAGATCGCCAAAGCACACAACGATTCTATCGAAGGCAAGACCGCAGTCGTCACCGGCTCCGGCAATGTTGCGATCTATGCAGTGGAGAAGATCACCGAGCTCGGCGCCAAAGTCGTTGCAATGTGCGACTCCAACGGATATGTTTACGATCCGGACGGAATCAAGCTTGACATTGTCAAAGATATCAAAGAAGTTAAGCGCGGACGTATCAAAGAGTACGCAGACCGTGTGGAAGGCGCTGTTTACACCGAGGGCAAGGGCATCTGGAACATCAAATGCGATGTCTACCTTCCCTGCGCAACCCAGAACGAGCTCGATCTCGACGGCGCAAAGACTCTGGTCGCAAACGGCTGCAAATATGTCGCTGAAGGCGCTAACATGCCCACTACTCTGGAAGGCACAACCTATCTTCAGGAGAACGGCGTTTACTTTATGCCCGGCAAGGCAGCAAACGCAGGCGGCGTAGCTACCTCCGCACTCGAGATGACCCAGAACTCCATGAGACTGTCCTGGTCAGCCGAAGAGGTTGATGAGAAGCTTCATGGTATCATGAAAGATATCTTCAAGAAAGTGGATGACGCGGCTAAACGCTATGGCCTTGATGACAACTATGTCGTAGGCGCAAATATCGCCGGATTTGAAAAGGTTGTCGACGCGATGAAGGCTCAGGGCATCGTGTAAAAAACACAAAGTGAAACAGGGGGACGGTTCCTCGTCCCCCTGTTTCACTTTCAATTCAGAAACTTTTTCAGCTCTTCCATAAATGTCCCCGCATCTTTAAATTCCCTGTAGACAGACGCAAACCGCACATATGCCACGGCATCCAGGTCCTTCAGATGCTCCATCACGATCTCGCCTATCCTGCTGCTGGAGATTTCTTTTTCTTCAGTATTAAAGATCTGACCCTCGATCTGATCCATCATTTCCTCGATGCGTTCGACCGGGATCGGCCGTTTATAGCAGGCTCTGAGCACGCCGTCCTGAACTTTTGCGCGGCTGTACTGCTCTCTCGTCTGATCCTTTTTGATCACAGTCAGCGGTATGGTCTCTACTTTCTCGTATGTGGTGAATCTTCTGCCGCAGGCATCACACATGCGTCTTCTTCGGATGGAATTTGTGTCTTCGACAGGTCTCGAATCCACCACTCTGGTATTATCTCGGTTGCAAAAAGGACACTTCACACTCTTACCTCCCGGTTCTTTCCCCAAATTTACCTAAAATGTTTGTATCTGTTCAGTCCCTGAACAGATACGAGCAAAAATCCATGCAAATCGCCTCCGGCGATGGGATTTTTGCTTGTTGAATCATATTCTTACGGCCTCAGCAGCAAGTGCTTCGGCCTGTTCTGAACAGTTACAGGTGTTTACATAATTCTTTTGCCTCAGTATAGCATAAAAGCTGAAGAAAACAAAGTCTGACTTTGTCAGGTTTATCCTAATTCATTAATAGCCATAACAAATTTATTGTAATAATAATGTAAAATATCGAATGAGATCAAAACGTACCGTAAAAGATACCGAAAGGTCCCGGGGGTTGAATGCCTGTCCTCTCATCCCGCCCGCAAATATTATTTGTAAAACACAAAAGTTGGTGCTATGATAGGACTGAAGGAAGGAATCATCTATGTATTATTTTATTGTGAATCCCAACTGCAGGTCCGGCCGAGGGCGCGAGATCTGGCTGCAGCTCAAAAAAACTCTGGACGCACGTGGGATCCCCTACAAGTACACAGTTACACGCTATGCAGGTCATGCACAGCAGATAGCAGACAAATTCACCAAAAATGCCTCTGTCTCCTCGCCCTGCCATCTCATCGTTCTTGGCGGTGACGGGACGATCCACGAGGCATTATCCGGAATTCGAGACCTCGAGAGTGTGATATTCGGGTTTATCCCTGCCGGATCGGGAAACGATTTTTGCCGCGGCATGAAACTGGACAATGATCCGACGGCGGCTCTGGAGACTATTCTCACTTTCGGAAAAGAAGCCCGGATGGATGTTCCGGTGATACGGTGCGGCAGCTACACAAGCCGTTTCGGGATCAGCTGCGGCATCGGATATGACGCTGCAGTATGCCACGAAGTGCTGACCACGCCGCTGAAAAAGGTTTTTAACCGTATACATCTCGGCAAACTGGTGTATGTGATCATCGCTCTCAAACAGATGTTGACATGTAAGCCCGCAGAAGCCGAGATCGTTCTCGATGGATGCCGGACGGTCAACCTCAAAAAAATGTACTTTGCAGCTATCATGAATCAACAGTATGAGGGCGGTGGCTTCCGCTTTTGCCCCAAGGGCAGACCTGATGACGGCAGATTAGATCTGATCGCCGTCGACGGTATTCCCAAATTAAAAATGCTCTGTATTCTCCCCACTGCCTTTTGGGGAGGGCACACCCGCTTTAAGGGGATTCACATCCTGCAGTGCAAAAGTGCAGACATACGTACTTCTGCGCCGCTTGCGGTCCACATTGATGGGGAATCGGGGGGCGTCCGTTCCGAGATGTCCGTGCGCCTCGAACCCCGGCAGCTGACCATTATCGTACCGAACAAATGAAGGAGTTGATGCTGTTGAAATTGTTTCTGAAAAGATGCCTCGGTAATTGCAAACACGGTATTATAGTGCTCGCCTATGCACTTCTGTATATGGGTTTGTTCCATTACCTTGAGCAGCGGGATGTTCCGTTTTACCACATAGTTCATACCGCACTTGATGATAAGATTCCTTTCTGTGAGGTCTTTATCATTCCTTATCTCTTCTGGTTCTTTTACATATTGCTCGCGGTCCTGTATTTTATATTCCGCGAGGGGGACCATCGTGAATACTACCGGATGGTATTCCACATGATCACCGGAATGACCATATTTCTGGTCGTATCGTATGTGTACCCGAACATGCAGCAGCTAAGGCCGACTGTGTTCCCGCGTGATAATATCTTCACTTACATGGTAAAAGAGCTGTACAGCAGGGATACACCAACCAACATTCTGCCAAGCATCCATGTGTTCAACTCGCTTGCGATCCACATAGCGATCACGACAAGCGAAAAGCTCCGCGATAAGAAAGCAATCAAGATCGTCTCTCTTATCATTACCACACTGATCATCCTTTCCACAATGTTCCTTAAACAGCATTCTGTGATCGATGTCTTTTTGGGAATGACTATGGCGCTTCTGGGATATCAGCTGTTCTATGTTGCGGGCGTGAGCAAAACGCATGCGCAGAGGATGGAGACGTATCCTTCAACAAGAAAATAAAATGAGTAAATGGGGACGTATCTAAATTGAGTAAATGGGGACGTATCTAAATGACTCATTTTTGCAAGCAAAAATGAGTCATTTAGATACGTCCCCATTTA
>CADCPK010000274.1 GCA_902803215.1 uncultured Lachnospiraceae bacterium | reverse complement strand
TGTCGGCAATTACGTACCGGAGGAAGCTCCGGAGTATGTTTTCCTGCGGAAAAACCATATCAACACCAGAGCTGATGGCATCGCCCTGGTCGATGGCAATAGCATGGAACCGGTCTATCACAGCGGCGATTATGTGTATTACGAAGAAGCCTCTGCTGCTGATCCGGGAGAAGATGTGCTTGTAGACACAGATGACGGCGCTGTCATCAAACGTGTTGATGACGATCATACACTCTACTCTGTCAATCCCGCCATTCCATATCCTAAGAAAAACGACCAGAACACACTTGTCATCCGAGGCAGAGTCCTGGGCGTTGTCGCTTCATCTGATCGTCCCAGTAAGGATGATATTGAAATTCTGGAAGAACTGTTTGTTGATGAAATCCAGGAGTTTAATGAAGAACATGGTGTAACTGAGTGATGTATATCTTCATTACGTAACAATCCAAACAATTAGTGGAAAAAAAACAGCCGGAGCAATCGCATTTTGACGTAATTTCGTTCTGATGCGATCATGCTCCGGCTGATCTTATCAACCCCATCTTTACAAAAATCGGGTACAAATAGCTTGCTCCAAACGTGCCGAGGACTTTCGGTCCCTTAACATCCCCTCTCAGCTCAACGACTTTCCTATACGCCTTCATAACGGTTGCTCTTGTAATGCTCTTTTCATTCCGATCTACAAACATCTCACCACCGCAAACCTTGTATGTGAAATCTAGCCCTTTGCTGGTGGTGAACAGGCACCCCTGAAGATAGATCAATTCCTGCCAGAGCTTCCCTTCTTTCTCCTCATCAGTTCTGGTCTTGTTCCTTCTCCTGACCCGGTATTGCTTTTGCCGCTCAGCCTTGATGCTTATCTCTGGAAGACTGTATATGATGTTTTTATACGATTCGTATGAATTGATGCTAGCACGCCTCAAGCCTGTCAGTTTCATTATCTCCTCTGTTGTCTTCCCTTCCGCGTGAAGTGCTTGAACCCTGCGACTTATAGTCGTTGAGTAGAGTCCACCTGTGATCAGAATCTTACGCGCTTTCATGACGGTAATGCCAAATTTCTCTGCAACATCGTGGAGAGAAACATGATCTGGACTTTCTGGTTCCCGGTCATCCACCGGATCTCCATAATAATCGCACACAGCTGTCAGGAGTTCTTGCATGGTGGATGCAGGGTTATAATTCGGTTTTCGTTTCGGCATTGGCATGATCTTCACTTCCTTTGTCGTTTCAAGTAGCAATCCGCAATTCTTGTTTGTTGTTTTAAACGTCACGCCTTCGGTTTTTGGGTTGAATGTTATAGCATTCAACATTTTTATGCATTTGTTTATCACTTTTGCTTGATTCCAGATTGATTCTTTGCTATTATAGGTATGTTTTTCGTGTCATTCATTCCGCAATTCGTTTGTTGCTTTAAACAACACTGGAGGAAATCATGAAGAAATTATCGATGCAGTTGCTCGCAGATACCGTGGTGTCCCACCGTAAGGCTATGAAGATCACTCAGGCGCAGCTGTCCAAGACTACAGGAATCAACCGCAGCCTCTTATCCCGGCTCGAATCACTGGACTACGTACCTGCCATTGAACAACTCCAGGCGCTGGGCGAGGCACTGGGCTTCGATCCCACAGATATGTTTGTGGATACAGCTTTGTCCGCTCCGATTCCTGTAGAGCTCTCTTACAAGATCGCCGTCGCCGGAACCGGCTATGTGGGGCTCTCTCTTGCAGTTCTTCTGGCGCAGCATAACCAGGTTACCGCCGTCGATATCGTACCTGAAAAGGTGGAGAAGCTCAACAACTTCACCTCCCCGATCCAGGATGACTATATCGAGAAGTACCTGGATGAGGCGAAGAAAGGCGAACGAAATCTGAACCTTACCGCAACGACAGACGGTGCCGCCGCGTATGCTGATGCAGACTTCATCATTATTGCTGCTCCGACCAATTACGATCCGAAGCAGAACTTCTTCGACTGTTCTGCTGTAGAAAGCGTTCTGGCACTGATCAAAGAATCCACCGCAGGCTGCGATATCAAGCCCGCGATCATTATCAAGTCTACAATCCCGGTTGGATACACGGTACACATCCGTGAAAAGATGGGTATGGACAATATTCTCTTCAGCCCGGAATTCCTGCGGGAGTCCAAGGCCCTTTACGACAATCTTTATCCAAGCCGG
>CADCPK010000273.1 GCA_902803215.1 uncultured Lachnospiraceae bacterium | reverse complement strand
CTGCAGCCGAAAAAGATGAAGGGAGTTGGAGTACTCCGTTCCCAGGATTGCCGCCAGAAGACAGGCGACTACAAAGATCAGGTAGTGACCTTTTAGTGAGAGACGGGCTCGTTTCCGGATTTCTTTTCTTTCTATCATATGGTCTCCTTCTTTTAACAAGATTGATTGGGATAAGTAAGTTACTTCTCATAAAATGTACAGAGTCTTTTACATTATATATCTTTTAGGGGGAGAGGTAAAGGTTCATCGCGATGGTTTTTATGATGATAGAGGGCGGATGTGGCGGTTACCTTTGACTTGCGGTTTATGTATGATATATGTATAATTATAATAAATAAGAGGAGGGGAAAGGAGGAAAATATGAAAGAAAAGATTATTGTTACAGCTCTTTTTTGCGCGCTGCTTATGCCTGTTTGTAACTGCCCGGCGGCTGAAACCGAGGCATCATCAGATAACGGGATCTGGACGGAGGAGGAAAATCCTGTAAGTGTCCGGTATGATCGCCTGGACGAAAGTTATGTTTCTGCCGAAAGTGAAGATCCTGAGCAGATTGCTTCTCTTATCGATGCCATCAGGGAGTTGAAAGTGGGAGAACAGAACGAGATGGAGACTCTCGACCAGGGAGATTATCTGACATTTACTTTCGAAGACGGAAGGGAAGTTTATCTGGAGTTTCAAGGGGATAATCTTGTTACGGAGGATAACGGGCAGTATTCTGTGGAAGGACTTGAGAAGCTTCATACCATTTTCAACGAGATGTATGATCCGGAAAACATAGTGCATTGGGAGGAAGGTGAGAACATGAAACTGAAGATAGGAGACACCGAGGTGTCGGTTATATGGGAAGATAACGCATCGGTGAAAGAGCTGAAATCGCTGCTTCCTTTGGAAATTAAAATGTCGATGTATGGAGGTTTTGAGCAAGTCGGTTCCATCGGAAAGAGCATTACAAGAGATGATAAGCAGACGACTACGCAACCGGGCGACATTGTGCTGTATTCGGGCGATCAGATCGTCATTTTCTACGGTTCGAATTCATGGGCATATACACGGCTGGGGCATGTGACTTCATCTCAGAGAGAGATGGAGGAGCTGCTGGGGGCCGGGGACGTGACGGTGACGATTTATTAAAATTTAACGGTACCTGACACCATAAAATGATTTTTATGGTGTCAGGCACTGTGAATTTCTTTTTATTCGGCCTCAACAGCCTCCTCAGCTTCTTCCAGGGCAACGATTCGTCCTTCGCCATAAGGCTCGGCATATTCGTCGCTGATAATACCGCCGAGGGTTTCGGTGATGTAGTCGATGAGGACCTGGTTGTCGATCTTGACGGAATCCTGAAGAAGGGTAGCTCCGTCGAAGGCGGTATAGCCGTCGCCGTTTTCTTTCAGCAGATAGTTGGTGCCGGCTACGGTGTAGGTCTTTTCGGGATCGAGAGGTTCGCCGCCGACCAGCACTTCCTGTACACGGCGTTCGCCTTCGATGCCGGTCATGATGGAATTCTCATCCTGGCTGCAGGGGCTTTCGATGTCGGTGCGGTAGGTGAAGGTAAGGCCGGAAACCTGCAGGAAGCCGCCGAATTCGCCCGGAGATGCATGTACACTCCATTCGAGGGCGTCAAGGATCTGCTGACCGGTCGCTTCGATCACGCACAGTTCGTTGCCGAACGGATGCACTTTCATAACGCTGTCTACTGTGATGTCGCCTGTCGGAATAGGCACGCGGATGCCGCCGCCGTTTACAAATCCGATGTCTGCCTTGCCCTGGTCGCGGAAAGCATCGGCGCACAGGTCGCCAAGATTGGTCTCGGCAGAACGGACGATACGGATCGGCTGTCCTTCGCCGTCAACCGCCTCGGGGTCATGAATGTAAAGCTCGACCGCACTCGTGGCTACCACTTCGGCAAGCTTTTCGTCAAGCTCCGCAGTTGCTTCTTCTACGGCCGCGGTCATCTCATTTTCCACACCGATCAGATCGGGAAGCGAAACGTCATTGTTCCAGGAATACAGGCCTGAGGTTATAGCTTCTGCGGGATCCGCGGGGATATTGACCCAGCCAATGCCTGCCAGCTTTGTGCCGCACGCGGAACGGATCACATCTTCGCCGTCCTTGTTTTTAACGACGAGCTGATCGGTGTCATGGCTGTGTCCATCGAGGAAAACATCTATTCCGTTGGTGTTTTCGATCACATCTGCGTAGGTCCAGGGAATGCACTCAGCTTCGTTG
>CADCPK010000272.1 GCA_902803215.1 uncultured Lachnospiraceae bacterium | reverse complement strand
TGGCTGTGTCCATCGAGGAAAACATCTATTCCGTTGGTGTTTTCGATCACATCTGCGTAGGTCCAGGGAATGCACTCAGCTTCGTTGCCAAGATGGGCCATCACGATAACATACTCGGCGCCTTCGCCCCTTGCGTCATCGACAGCCTTTTGCACCGCATCGTAGAGGGCCTGGCCTGTATCATCCTGCATGAAACCGTAGATGAAGTTTCCTTCTTCGTCCTGGAAGTAGGAAGGAGTTGAAGAAACCAGAGTCTTGGGAGTGGTGACGCCTACAAAAGCAATCTTGACGCCGTCGAATTCTTTGATCACGTATGGGTCGAAGACAAGCTCGTCTTCTTTGGTGAAGTTGCAGCTGATGTAGGGGAATTCTGCCATTTCGGTAAGTTCGAAGAAGCGATCCATGCCGTAGTCGAATTCATGGTTGCCGGGGATGGCAACATCATAGCCGATCTCATTCATCAGTTTGATATCCGCTTCGCCTCTTGTTACTGTGCCGAGAGGCTCGCCCTGAATGGAATCGCCATCATCGACGAGAAGAACATAGTTATCTTTTGCCATGGTGTCATAGACAGCTTTGAGGCCGACATAACCGAAGTGTTGATCCACACCGCAGTGAACGTCTGAAGTGTACAGTATGCATATGTCTTTGGTGAGACCGGAGGCTTCGGCGGGAGCTTCTTCCTCCGCCCATACAGGGACAGAGACAACCATCAGTGAACTGAGAAGAATAGCCAACAACTTTTTCATAAAACTCCTCCTTTCATGAGAGAAATGTAGATATTATGCATATTCGCAGCATATGAGAATAACATGTATTGAAAAATATGCACAAGTTATATTCTATTATAGCCATATTATGAGGCAAATTCAACGGATAATAGTGAGGGAAAAAGAAAAAAATTGTCGGTTTTATGGAAAAGATGGTGCCTAAGACAGAGGCGGATAGAATGAATGATTACTACGCTGTATCGGCTGTGAATCGTAACCGGAATAGTTCAGCAGCAATAGAGAGAATCGGCAGCCCACTATGCGGGCTGCCGAATGTGCTTTTTATGAAAATTTTAGAAAAAGTTTATAAAAATTTAATGGTGCCTGACACCATGAACATTATTTTGCAATACTGTATGTACTGTTGTTTGTGACATCTGTCACATTATTTTTAAATTCGTTATCAGTAAAGTACAATTCGCCGCTCCTGGGGATATTTTCGAGAAGAACGGCGGTTTCGTTATCTTCGAACACATTGCCGGTGTAGGAGTCGCTGGAGCAGGTGGCATGTGTGTTGTTGTCGAAGAGGAAGCCGATCGTATTTTTGCTGAAGACGGAATTGAAGATCATGGGCCAGGATCCGTCCTGTCCGTAGACGGCGGTATCCCATCCGGTGAAATGACATCCATTTACAAAAACACCCTCGTGTGCCAGCAGGCCTGTGCCGCCGTTGCCTGAGAAATAAATGCCGTTCACATCGGTGATCTGAATAGTTCTTGTGAAGACTTCCAGAGTATCAGTGAAGGTAGTATGGTGGCCGTCTTCTTCGGAACCGTACAATGTGCAGCCTCTGCTTTTAATCGTCACAGGTTCGGAATAAGTGACTGCCGGCAGGGTTATTTCCAGCAGGTCTTTGGGGTATAGGTCGGCAAGAGAATCAAGGAGTTCGTTCAGCTGTTCCGCGGTCTCCATTTCATGATCCTGATATGAAATTTGAACCGTTTCCTGAATTTCGAGTTCCAGATCCTGATGCAGAATGATCTTGTCTCCGTTTTTCATTTGAATAGTCCAAGTGAGAGGAACGGTATTGTTGGACGGATAATAATGCACACTCGCCGCCGCGACTGCAACAGGGAAGGTTTGGATGTCCCGTTCCGGAGCGCTGACGATTATCATTTTTTCATTGTTGGGTTCTCCTGTCCGAAGATCGATGCGCTTCACCTTATTGAAAAAAGCTTCTGCGGAAGCAGCCGCTTTTTCATTGTCGCCCTGATCGCCATCCCGCATAGCATATAATTGGGGATAGATAAACGAATCGGTTCCGACAGGGATGAGGAGTTCTATGCTGCTCTGGCCGGCGCCTGTTTCAATCGGTGAAGAGGAAAAAGATACGAGTACCTTATAATCGGTTCCCCCTGCCCGGTAAGTCGCAGACGAATCTCCCTCGATGGTATCAGGCAGATGCCGGACCATCATAAATATGGCGAAAAGAAGTACTGCGGCGGCGGCTAATATCAGAGGGAACAGGTATGGCTTTTTTGCGGGGGGATTCATGTTTGTACGGGTATCCTGGTCTGTTTCGCAATAGAGGCAGAAAAATGCCTCGTCCGGCAGAGGATGACCACATTTCTTGCATGGTTTCACGGTTATAAATATCCTTTCGGGAAAGTGTATATTTTGCGCGCAACTGTTGATGAAGCGTATGTCCGTGTCGAAGCTGTGAATACATTTGTCGTGTCAGCTGTAAGTATCTGAAAAGAAGCCGTGCATAGCCTTCTCAAAGCAACGCCCTTACCTGTAGAATGTGGTCGAAGCGTTGCCTGCTGTTTATCATCGTGCAGCGTCTGATGATGATGCCCATTCTGCCCGAGGCCATCTTAATGGATGGGTGAACGCCTGTCAGCATGACATTCATCAGAACGCCCAGCGAATAGATATCCGAGCGGGGATCTGTCTGGGAGATTCCGTATTGTTCGGGCGGCGCGTATCCTACAGTTCCCAGGACCATTGTGTCAGTACTTTTCTCTTTATTGTACAGGCGGGAAGCGTCAAAATCGATAAGAATGACGTCCTTTCCGCGGATCATAACATTTTCGGGCTTGATGTCGCGGTGCACCAGATCCAGTTTGTGCAGCACCCAAAGGGCATCGCAAAGCTGCGATGATATATCTCTGACCTGACGGGGGTCCAGGGGGCCGCATGAGAGAAGAGACTGCAGGGTATCTCCGACGATGTATTCTTCGAGAACCAGGACCTGTTCGTCCTTCTGCGCGGTTTCGTAAATAAGAGGGATGTGCTGACTATGGATTTTGGAAAGCTTTGAATAGGCACTGTTCGATCCGGTGTATTCTCGCAGAATATAGCTGTTTCCGCTTGTTTTGTGGCGGATGAGTTCTATTCGAGACCGGCTTGTACTGCGGAGTAACCGGATGCTTTCATATGAATCTTTGATTGCGGTTTT
>CADCPK010000271.1 GCA_902803215.1 uncultured Lachnospiraceae bacterium | reverse complement strand
TACTGTCCTGCGATCCGTAAAGAACTTATAAGGGATGCCATATCTTATAAGGATTTGTTGGTATACGTGCCTAAAAGTCGTGTAATCAGTACTCAAAACATAAGAAGGCGGGAACGCCGAGTTTTTCCAAAAACAGCCGATCTCGCGCTGTGATCTCTGTAGTCCACCGCCTGGAAAGGAGTTTTGTCGAAACCTTTACTTCCTCAACAGCATCAAACCATTGCAGTGTCAGATAAACCGGAGTGTTCTTTATCCAGGATAACAACTTCTTCTTTTGCTTCAAAGTCTCCGCTGTTTCATTCACGGGTTCAGCGATCTCCGAGGAAAGCGACTGCTTTATCTGGCGCAGCTGCTCACTCAGGTATTCGTAGTAGCAAAGGGCGACGAACTGTACAAACATCCGCCCCATAAGGCATTCGCTTGACCAAACCCTGGTACGGCTTCCGTCGGCACGCTGTTTTCCGGACTCAAAGAAGAACTCGACTGTTTCCCGGCGCCGATATTTCCGGAGGCATTCGAATGGATCCTTTTCACAGTTGGATACCAGAGCAAAGTAGCCGTGATATTTCTTCTGCGCCGCGATTGCCTTTTCATTGAAGGTGACCGCGCACTTTGAACCGTAATGACGAATATGCAGGAACTTGCGCGCTTTCTCTGCAGCACTGTCCGAGAGATCTTCCTCTGAGGTGCCATCTTCCACAAGAGCCTTCAGTTCAAAGAGATCTTTATCGAACGCGGTATCCTGTTCGACACGGCGGAGCGGATTAAAATACAGATGCAGATAGATCCTGCGGCGGAAGATCTCTTCATCACCTTCCGAAAGTCCTTTCTTTGCGCTGGCGTACTTCCGAACTCTGGAAAACTCCTGCATACGCATGATGGTAATGCCATGTGTATTGATATCATAGGGGCATGCGCTTGTGGCTGTGCGGAATTCGTCAAGATGGCTGTCCAGCTCCTTTTTGACCCACTTGATGCCAGGCTTGATCAGAGTGATGAAATCAAAGTGAGCATGGAGCAGTTCCGCGAGGTTCTTCTCGGAATAGTAGCCATTATCCGTGACGATCTCGGCACTGTTAATACCGAGGACCCGGAGCTGTTTGAGGGCATTCTCTATCGTGATAACATCCGGCTGGTTGCCTGGCTGCTTTGTAAACGCCACAGGCTGTCTGGTAGCGATTGAATAGAGCGACAGCAGTTTTACCGTTTCAAGGCCGTCATGTGCTTTGTTGAACCCGTACCTGGCCTCAGATATCCGGCCGGAATACGTTGAGACGGTTGTGGAATCATAAGCCAGCAAAGCACTGCCTTCCAGAGATGCGAGCCGGGACGCGAAGAAACTCTGTATCAGGGATTCGTCCCTCCCGACAGTCTCAAAGAGGTCATGGTATATATCTTCCGACATTCCGTCTTCGTAGGGAATCGGATGCATGAACTGCCAGGTCATGATACCAGGAAAGCTCTGCCCGTTTGTTGCGAGAAGATATCTGGCGAGAGACAGGATCTTCTGAGCCGAGCCCTGATCTGTGGAGGAGTAAATGGCATCATCGATACCGGAAGCCTTCCCGATATGGTCGATGATATCCATCATCCCGACCTTCCTGCGGGACGCCTTCACCGGTGAAACCGGCGCAGTCGAAATCGATACTTTATCGCCGGATTGCCGCTTGGGGCGGGTCGAAACGACATCTGTTTCACCTTTAGGGATTTTGCCTACGATCCGGCTGGACAGCACAACGTTGTATTTTTTGACCGGATCATACCGCGTCTGACGCTCAATAATGTAGATATCTCCGTTCTTCTGGGGCTGTCGAACAGTACGGGTTTTAATCTCACAGGATGCTTTGGCAGGCATGACGGCTCCTCCTTGTTGAGTATATATTTATTATAATATATACTCAATACGGAGGCAAGCCTGAATGCCGATAAAATGGACATTTCTGCGATGTTGAGTATTGATTTTTCAAGGTTCACAAGGTTTTGAGTACAGCTTTTACGACTTTAGGGGTAGAAGGGCGTAAAGGCGGAAAGGTGTTCCTGACAATCTACTTCAGAGATTGTTCTCTGATGCTGGCATTCATCCGTAATCACAACACCGCCCGTTCTGTCACAGACGTCTTCAATGATCTTTATGACCGTTTGGGACATGAGACCTTTACGGGACTCTTCTCAGTTATTTTGACCGATCGCGGTAGTGAGTTCACGGATCCGCTTGCCATCGAATTCAACAGTGATAGCAAACGCAGATGTCGGGTATTTTACTGCGATCCTCAGCGTTCCGATCAAAAAGGTGGCATCGAAGTTACTCACGAATTCATCCGTCGGGTCCTCCCCAAAGGAACATCATTTGACAGCCTGACACAGGAAGATGTGTCTTTACTGATGAGCCACATCGATTCCTACAAAAGAAAAAAGCTGGGCAACCGGTCCGCCAACCAGCTGTTCAGCTTTTTACATGGTGAGGGAATTCTGAAATC
>CADCPK010000270.1 GCA_902803215.1 uncultured Lachnospiraceae bacterium | reverse complement strand
AGACTGGCGGTAGAAAGCCCGCTTCTCTTCGTACATTTTGGCTTCGGCCTCGCTTAAAAGTCCATCCAGATCCAGCTTACCGTCTACCTTCTCACGCACAGCAGTTCCAAAAGACACATTATAGCTTTTGGCTTGCAGGGACTTTCTTGCCCGTTCGATCTCTGCGGGGAGGTCTTCCGGATAGCCGTCCACACGGAAGGCGACAAACTCATCGCCGCCGATGCGATAGGTATGTTCCTCTCCGAAACACTGCAGCATTTCCTTCGCGACCGCACGCAGCATTTCGTCTCCTGCGGCATGCCCCAACCTGTTGTTCATCTCATGCAGACCATTTGCGTCGGCGTAGACGCAGATCAGGTTTGAGGTGCACATCTCGGGGTAATCCTGCAGATGATTCTCATAACAATTCCGGTTTTTGACTCCGGTCAGCAGGTCGGTCGTGCTCATGTATTTTATCTGCCGGGATTGTTCCAGAGCTCTGATCTTTATACTCATCATGAATACGGTAGCGGCGACCGACACAATGCCGAAGGTGATCATATTCCAGACATCGCTTTCTGCCGCTTCCGGTGTCTTAAAACGTACTACCAGCAGGCAGAATATAGCAGTTATGGTGGCAATCAGGGCTGTCAGCCTGATCGGACGATCGTAAAACAGCAGCGGGCTCACCAGCAGAAAGGCCACTGCCGACACAGCCGGCTTTTCCACATGAAGCATAGAAACGTAGATGCTGAATGTAAAAAGCAGAATCTCGAACAGATAAACGAAAAACGTCACGAGTTCAAGATGGTTTGGCAGTATAAACCGGACACAAAACAGAACGGCCAGCATCCCTATTGCGCAAATCATATATGTCGTACTGTTGGTCGAGACAAAGCCTTGGGAGAGCATGCTTACAATGTATAAAAGGAAAAACATCACTGCGGCAAGCTGAGAAAACAATTTCAGCAGGGCCCGGTTTTCTTCGTGGATAGTGGGAAGCAGGCGGGTATACTCTTCTTTCTCCGATCCTGCATATAAAAATAACTTCCACAATCTGCGAATATCCATTATCTTTCTGCCCCCCTTTCTCGGCTGATCGGTTACATTGCATCAATCATCTGTCAATGGAAATCGATGATCCACAGCGGCACTTTCCGGTGACAGATTATTGAAACTGTGCCCCGGATGCTCCCGGATCATTTTTCACGATATTCTGCATAAATCTACTTTCTGACCGTCTTCCTTCGCTGCTGCTTATCCCGATACAGCTTGTCGTCTGCCCTGCGGAGGACAGTTGAGAAATCGAAGGAATCGTCACATCTAAATATTTCGATGCCGACAGACACAGTGACGTAATAATCCTTGTCGCTTGTATGATTGTAGGCTTCAAATTCTTCTTTGAAATGTTTCCTTATCGAGGCGGCATCATCCGCCTCACTGCAGATCGACAGTACGGTAAACTCGTCTCCGCCGATACGCCCGGCAAGGGCATGCTCCCCCATGGACTCTTTCAGCAGCCGGGCACAGGTACTGATGGCATGATCGCCCGCGGCATGGCCGAAAGTATCGTTGATCTCTTTCAGATGATCGAGGTCGGCGATCATAAGATAGACAAGACTTCCCGGATGGGAAAGTATCGTATTCTGAGCCTGATGCATAAATCCCCGACGGTTCAGTATACCGGTAAGCGAATCATACTCCGAGATATAGTTGAGGAGCTTGTTCTTCTCGTTGACTTCACCTACCAGTTTTTCGAGCCTGCGCTGCGTTCGTTCGTGCTGCTCGTACATGGATTGATACCTGATCATGTTGGAAATCTGACCGCAGATCAGGTAGACAAGGGAAAAACGGGAGGGATCGATCTCGGTTGCCAGGAGCCCGTAATGTATTTCGCCGGAAAACAGGCAGAAAAGACAGAGGCTGTGTCTTTGCCCGTCGTCAAAAAACGAAAACAATCCGTTTTTGCCGGAAAAAACGGGACGTTCATGATATTCATAAGCCCTGATGCGCCCATCTTTGCTGAATGAAGCCAGGTATACTTCGCCGGGGGCCTTCCATGGATCCTGCGGCCGGTGAACGACCGGTTCATCAAGCAGACACAGGAATGAGGCTTTAAGTCCCAGGGAATGAAGCCTCAGCATGGAGCTGCGGTAAAATTCTTTTTCATCCGCGATGCTGTTCAGCATGTCATTGGCTATGAGCGGCAGAAACCACGACTCCTGTCTGTAGGTGTCATATTCCAGGTTTTCCTGATTTATGATACGTATCAATATGATGCTTCGGATACTTTTTTTAAGATGTACAAGTGCGAGAGCGGCATCTTGACAGCCGGATGAAAAATACCGGGCAATCAGTGAATCTATATAAGAGTTAAGCGTCTCGGCAAGGACATGCGGGGAAATATGAGGAAGCATCTCGGGAGATACAAGCTCTTTTACCAGCTTTATCATATCTTCCCGGTTTAGGTCTAAAGTGAGGTCGCAGGACAAAACTGCCGCGAGCTTTGTGATAATGGAATCTCTTATTTCTTCGAAAGTGTTTGAAAGAAGAAATTTGTCAACAAAGCTTTCGGCGGTCTTCCGTATCTCGGACTGAGACAATGCCCCGGAAAGTCTGTCATCATCCATGCCGGTACGACTGCTTCGGCAGCCGCAGGACTCTCTGATCCAGAGTAATGCGGATGTTGTTATCGTACGAGGAGGCTCTTTTCTGCAGAGCGAGACAGCAGACATCACGGCCCGGACTCCCATCTCAAAAGAATTCTGGAATACCGTGGTGAGAGGCGGATCCATGGAGAACGCATTAGTCCAGTCGTCATAACCCGTTACCGCAAGATCCCTGCCCGGAACCAGTCCTCTTTTTTCACACTCACGGTAAACGGAGGAGGCCATCATGTCGTTGGCACAGACCAGCGCGTCTGTATCCGGAAAACTGTCCAGAAGCCTTGCGGCCTGCTTATCTACGCAGTCCGTAAAGTCGCCCGTTTCCATCCGGCTCATATCGAATGGAATATCATATTCTTTAAGCGTGTCCAGAAAAGCCTGCCTGCGCTGGTCCGAATCGGTATTGTTTGGGGGACCTGACAGATAAGTGAAGCTGCGGCATTTGTGTTCGCGGATCAGATGCGTTACGATCTGCTTCATGCCATTATAGTTATCGTTTATTATGACAGAGCGCTTTCCGGTTTCGTCGGTGTCTTCAAGAAGTACTTGTGGGATGTGTCTGAAGCGTTCGAGGAAATCATTCTTTTTTACATTATTATATATGACAAGACTGCCGTAATCGATGATCAGGGCATCTATTTTTTCCAGGGATGCGTAATCATAAACGATGTTGGACTGATAATCATAATTCTCCGACAGGCCGTCGCCGAAATAGGCGTGGCTGTAGTAGGCACTGTGAACGCCAAGAAAGTAAAGAACATCGACGTCTTCTCTTATGGCGGCCTGATGTATCCCATCCATCAGGTTTTGAATGTGGGGCGAGTTTGCGTTGCCGATCATTACGCCGATCACAAAGCGCTCTCCGTTCATGTATGGTACCTCTTAATTATTGCAAAAACGGATCGTCTCGGATATTTATCATTAATTATACTCTAAATGAAGGGTGCTGAACAGATGCTATTTGTTACTTTTTGTTGTCAATAAAGGATATTGAGAAAGGTAAAGACAGGGGACGGTTCTCTGTCGTGTTTTTTTTCTGCCAAAAATTGACTATCAGATACAATCTTATTATAATTAAAAAAGGAATATAAATCCGGAAACATCGCAGATGAGAATGGCCCGGTGCCAAAGTGTAAGAAAGAAAAAAAGAGAAACCTGGTTGTGAGAAATATGGGAGGGAGGATTATGGAAAAAAGACTGTGTTATTGCAATTCATGCCGGAGTTTTTACATTATCGATCCGCTTAAAACCTGTCCGAAATGTGGGCGGGGGCTGGTTTCTTCTGTTGT
>CADCPK010000269.1 GCA_902803215.1 uncultured Lachnospiraceae bacterium | reverse complement strand
CTGCTGTGATGGAACTCGCCGGACTTTGGAAAGATCACGAAAATGACTTGACGGTAGAGGAAACGGTTCGGGATATGAGAAAGGGGCGCTCCTTTGATAGTAGATACTGATGTTTTGATTTGGTTTCTCAGAGGAAATCAAGCGGCAATAGATTTTATTATGGAAGCAATGCCTTTCTCGGTTTCTATCGTTACATACATGGAGCTCATCCGGGGAATGCGTAACAAACAAGAATTGCTAAAAATGAAGAAGGCTTTCGCAGAAATGGAAGTTGATATTATTCCATTATCTGAAAATATATCCTTACGAGCTTCAGATTTTGTTGAAATGTTTGCATTAAGTCATTCTATGGAGATGGCGGATGCATTGATTGCCAGTACTTGTATTGAAGAAAATGAATCATTAGTTACAGCAAACGATAAGCATTACAGAGTGGTGGAAGGACTACAGATGAAGGTATTCCGCCCATAGCATAGATGAAATTACCCGGGGGCACTTATGAACTTTCGTGATATTTGGCCTGAGTGGACAATAGAAGAGGAAATCGGAAAAGGCTCATTCGGAACCGTTTACCGCATACGAAAAGGATCCGGCCCGGGAGCGATCTATTCCGCGCTGAAGGTGATCAGGATCCCGGCATCTGACTCAGTGATCGATGAATTGCTGGGACAGGGTATGGACCGGGAATCCATCAGACGATTGTTGAAAAATGACGCGGCGCAGCTGGAAAACGAAATAAAGGTGATGCTTTCGCTGAAATCATCCATCAATATCGTTTCGATCGAAGATTACAAAATCGTTCCTGAAGGATGGAGCAACTGGTACTTCTTTATCCGCATGGAGCTTTTGGAGTCGGTTGCCGGCTACGTAAAGAGAAAAAAAGAGATCAGCCGCGATGAAATAGTGCAACTGGGTATCGACATAAGCAATGCTCTCAGAAGCTGCGAAAAGGCCGGGATCATTCACCGGGATGTAAAACCGGCTAATATTTTCAGAAACCGGGAAGGGGCGTATAAGCTGGGTGATTTCGGTATCGCAAAACAGATGCACGATCGAACAGCTGCTTATACAAGAATCGGAACACCTTCTTTCGAAGCTCCCGAGATTTTACTTGGACAGAAATACAATCATACAGTTGATATCTACGCGCTGGGGACTATCCTGTATACCTATCTCAATCATGGAAGAAAGCCTTATATGCCGCCGCATCCGAAATCCATCACACAGGCGGATATCGATACGGCCACAGAAAGAAGAATGACGGGATACCCTCTTGAGGCACCCGCGGATACTCCGGCAGAACTGGCGGAAATTGTCCTTAAGGCCTGCGAGTTTAAATCGGAAAACAGATACCAACATGCACAGGAACTCCGGGAAGACCTGATCAGTTATCAAAGGGTCGGGAGAAGAAAGAGTTCGGACAGTACCGAAACGGGGTCGCCCGGAAAAGGCGGTTCGAGTAAAAAGACTTCGGGTAAAAAGACTCCGGCTTTACGTAGAGCATTTATTATTTTGGTGCTGGCAGCAGTTGTTGTTGCAGGCATTATAGCAGGTTATTTGCTGAGTACCGATGATGTGGATCCGGACTCGGGTACTGCGGCAGTAACGAGCACTCCGCACCCTGAAAAAACAGGCACGCCTTCTTCGGATGAGAGTACGGATGCCGAAGCAACCCTTTCGGCTCTGTACCCGGACGGAAACAATGTAGATTTCATCCCGGCTTCGTACAACAGTGCCGCACCGGACTGGACGGAATATGACAATTTGATCGCAGAGATTAAAAGTGAGTTGGATCCTGAAGCAAGAAGAGCTAAGATGCATGAGGCTGAGGATCTTCTTATGGCCACCGGGGCTGTGGTTCCGATGTACTACTATAATGATATGTATCTGCAAAAAGGTGACGTCCGGGGGATTTACTCTACCGAGTACACATACAAATATTTTATGTTTGCATCATCGCCCGAACAGGTATTGAGGGTTTATCTTTCAGGTGAGCCCTATTCGATCGATCCGGCTATCTACAGTGAATTAGATGCAGGAAGTATTGACATTAATCTCTTTTCCGGTCTGTACACATATGATGCTGAGGATAATCTTCAACCCGATCTGGCAGAATCGGTTGATGTTTCCGAGGATGGGATGAAATATACATTCCATCTGAAAGAAGGCCTCAAGTGGTCCGACGGTACGCCCCTTTCAGCGAACGATTTCGTATATTCATGGAAACGTGCCGCCGATCCGACGACTGCTGCTGTTTATGCTTACCTGTTTGAGTGCATCGCAGGATACGAGGATAATGACCTTCAGGTGGAAGCCACGGATGATCGTACTTTGTCGGTTACTCTGAAAGCTCCATGTGCATATTTCCTTGACCTCGTTGCACTCCCTGTTTTTTTTCCGGTTCCGCAGATAAAGGTTGAGACAGCTTATAAATGGGAAAGTGTCCCGGATTCCTGGGCTACGGAAGCAGGGTTTGTGACAAACGGTGCTTACACTGTATCCGAGTGGATCCATGGCGAATCTATGACTCTCACCAAAAATCCCAATTATCATAGAGCAGATGAAGTATCGACAGAGCAGATTGTTTTTTTACTCAGCGATTATGATGATTCTTTATATGACAAGTATCAGGCCGGTGATCTTGATTTTATGGATACAGTTCCGGTCGATCAGCTTCAAAATTTAAAAAACAGCGGCGAGTTACATATCGTGGATAATCTGGGTACTTATTTTGCTGCTTTCAATGTGAACAGTCCGATATTCCAAGGCAAAACAGTCGAACAGGCGAATGCAATGCGAAAGGCATTTTCGCTGCTGGTGGATCGCAGGTATATTATCGACAATATCGGCCTGGAGGAACAGAAACCGGCAACTTCATTTATTCCGGAAGGAATGGCTGACGGCTGCGGTGGTGAGTTTAAGACAAATACAGAGGATTATATGTATCCCTGTTCCGAATCTACCGGATATTATCCTGAGGACCGGAGTGAGGCAGGCGTTGAAGAGGCACGCAGCCTGCTTGAATATGCCGGCTATGAATTCGACGAGCATGGCGTTCTTTCCGATAAAACACCGATCAGCTTTACCTATCTGACTAATGACAGTACCGGAAACGTAGCGATCGCGGAATCTTTACAGCAGAATTTTGCCGATCTGGGAATCGATATGAGCATTGAGACGGTTGAGTGGAACACATTTCTTGATGAAAGAAAAAGCGGGAATTATGACATGGCCAGAGAGGGCTGGATCTGCGATTATAACGATCCGATAAACATGCTCGAGATGTGGACAAGCGGTTCGGCTAATAATGATTGTCAATTTGGAAAAAACTCCTGAATGGACTCACTGAGAGTCACGAGGACAATAAGATATGATCTATATTATCAGACACGGCAAAACAGAACTGAACAAGGCGAACGTCCTGCAGGGACGCAGCAACCATCCGCTGAACGAAGAAGGCGTAGAGCAGGCGAAAAAAGCGGCAGAGAATCTGCGGGAGATCCACTTTGATCATGTGTTTTCCAGTCCCCTGATCCGCGCCGTTGAGACAGCAGAGATCGTATGCCCGGATATGAAGCCTGTCATCGATGAGCGGCTGATCGAGATGGACTACGGCCCATATGAAGGCTCTGATCTTCAAAATCCTTCCCCGGAGGTAATTGCTTTTTTTATGGATTTTGCTCATACCCCTGCTCCCGAAGGTATGGAACAGCTTTCTTCTGTGGTTTCCAGGGCAGGTGACTTTATCGAAAGCATAAAGAATCTTTCCGGAAACATCCTGATATCCACCCATGCCATAGCCATGAAAGGAATCTTGGAATACCTGACACCGGAATCCCGCGGCTCATATTGGTCAAAATATATAGGAAACTGTGCGATTTATATTACAGAAAATGAAGGAGGACTATTCAGCGTACCGAAAGAAATGCATTTTGGGGACGCTGCTCAATGAGAATGGAACACGGGGACGGTTCCTCGTTCCACTTTGGGAACCGTCCCCGTGTTCCGGTGATTTAACTTTAGGAGTCGAGTTTTAACTCGACTCCTATTTTATTCCGCGGATTCTTTCTATTTTTGCACTTTTTTCTTGTACAGGCCACATTTAGATGGTAAAATCAAATTGGAAAAGTATCTTTATTTTCAGACAGGAGGTGAGGCGAGGTGAAAAGAATCCGAAAAAAACTGGCATCCGAACGAGGGGCCTCTATCACCTTTGCCCTTCTTTTGTTCCTGGTATGTGCGGTGCTGAGCTCAGTGATCATCGTAGCCGCCACTGCAGCCTCGGGCCGCCTGAGCCGGCTGGCTGATATGGACAGACGGTATTACAGTGTCACATCGGCGGCAGGACTCCTGAGGGATGTTCTCGACGGAAAGAGTATCACGGTGGAACATACCAAAACGACGCAAACCACGACGACAGCAAACAATCCTGCGATGAGCGGGGCTGTAACAGGAAAACCCGTGACGGTGTCGGACATCACGACCTACACACTCGGAGGACAAACGACTCCGATCGTCATAGACGCTACGGTTCAGGCGGAGGGCGATCCCGCAGATCTTTCCGATTACGGGAGTTTTATTCTGAGCCGCATTGCTCATCAGTATGCGGATACCTCTGACAAGGATGAATCGGTAAAAGCATTTCCTTTTACGGAAAATTACACGCTTGAAGCGGGGGACAACGAAAATCTTACCTGCGATGTATTTTCAACGATGAACGCAGACGGCACCGTAGTATTTGAAGTGCGGAATAACATCGATTCCGAGGCATCCAAGGACAAAGATCAGTACATTCTGAGCATAACTTTTAAAGCGGATATCATACCTGTGTCCGGCAGCAAAAGCACGAAAGGTACGACAGAGAAAACGGGATCCGGCTATCAGGTCATTGACACGGTAGAAAATGAGACGGAAACAAAAATCACTCTGAGACTTACAGATATTTCGACCATATGACGGGGAGGTGAGAGCAGTGAATAGAATCAGAGCAAAACTTACATCTAAAGCAGGAGAATCCATAGGCGAGACGCTTGTTGCTCTGCTCATTGCCTCGCTGGCTCTCGTTATGCTTGCCGGTGCAATTTCATCAGGTGCAAGAGTCATTCTCAGAAGTGAGAAAAAAGTGGACGAGTATTACCTGGAGAACAACAAAATATCGTCCATGTCAGAAGGTGCCGCGCCGCTTACCGTCACAATGAAGACAAAGACAGGGGAAGGCCCCGGCGAAGAGGTTTCGCTTACCGGGAGCGATTCCCCCGTTTCCGCAAACGCGTACACCAACAGTGTTTTTGAGAATAAGAAAGTGATCTCTTACAACTATTCGGGAGGCTGAACCGCATGAAAAAAAGGAAAAAAGCGCGGGGCCGAGGCGGATTTACGCTTGCGGAAACACTGCTTGCGGTACTGATCCTCCTCATGGTATCGGCAATCACCGCGGCGGGAATTCCGGCGGCAAAAAACGCATATGAAAAGGTAGTTTTGGGTGCGAACGCCCGTATCCTCCTTTCTACATCGCTCACGGCACTCCGCGATGAGCTGGGGACAGGCCGTGATGTGGAAATATCAGGAAAAACAGTCAGCTATTACAGTGCAAAAACGCACGCAAATTCGGAGATTTATCTTGACAGTGAGCCTCCCACGATCATGGTCCGCGACTATGTGGGATTGGAGGGCAGTGTCATTGACCCTGCAGGAGGAACCGCGCAGACGACGCGGCGGCTGGTTTCGGATAAGGCCGCTACAAGAGATCTGTATGTGACCTACGGTTCCGTTACACTGAACGCAGACAAAAGCATGGTGACTTTCAGCAATGTGGAGGTCCGCCGCAGGCCGGGAAACAGTGTAGTGGCATCGCTCGATAAATTGGACATTCGTTTAATTGCAAACAGCATTTGACCGGACTCCGCATAGAAGGTGGTGATGATATCATGCAGGAGCAGCGCAGCAAAAAAGGATTCACAATGGCAGAGCTTTTGATCGTCGTGGCAATCATAACAGCTCTTGCAGGCGTATCGTTTATCATGGTGCACCGGTATCAGCGGTCTCTGGTACAGCTTGAGAGAAACGAGATCGCCAAAGAGATTTTTGTGGCCGCGCAGAACCATCTGACAATGGCCGAAAGCCAGGGTTACCTGGGACGAAGCTCTGATGACTACGGTACGCAGGAAGCTTCCGGCGACGTCTATTACTATGTGGTAAGCGGCGGAACAGTCGCGGGAGCGGGACAGAAGATGTTTCCGCTGATGCTTCCGTTCGGTGCGATCGATGAGACGGTGCGCGTCGGGGGAAGTTATATTCTGCGATATCAGGTAGAGAAGACATCCGCCCGCATGCTCGATGTTTACTATATGCCTTTGTCGGGAAAATATCTGGCAACGATCAATCCCGCAACCGCAATAGGGTTAGCCGACGGAAAATCACCGTACGACAGCAATTCTGTCCTTGGATGGTACGGTGGTGAAGAAGCACGAAACCTGATTCTCGGGGATAAGCTGGAAAAACCGTCGATCGAGATCGAAAACGCGGAAAAACTCCGCATCATCGTGACCGATCCTAACAGTGAGGTGGTGGCACCTGGCGGAAGCGGTACGAAGGGAACTTCAAACCTTAAGCTCATCGTCAAGGGAGAGACGAGCGGTGCAATGCTCGAGATCACTCTGCGGAGCAGCGGATCATATAGCCCCACGACCCGTACAGATTTTAATGACAATACGAAATATACCGTTGTGCTGGACGATATCACGACAGACGGAATGCACTTCAGCAATATTATCGCCACGAACGGTACATTTATACCCGGAGAAGACATCACCGTGGAGGCCATAGCGTATAGCCTTAATTATCTTACCAATATTGCCTACAGCGGTGAGGCTTCGACAAACAGCCTCTTCGCAGAGGTCAAAAAAGACGCATCAGGAAATCCGGTTGCATCGATCACAAACATCCGTCACCTTGAAAATCTGGACAGCAGGATATCGGACGTGAGCAAGGTTGCATCCGGATTAGTGATCACCGATGCTTCTCAGGCTGACGACCTTGACTGGCGGGAATTCTGCGAAGCGATCGCCGGAAAAGATGGTTCGGCATCCTCTGTGCGAATCTACAGTCATGACAATTCTGTGAGGAGCAGCGAGGGATGCTTCCTACCGGTGAGCCCAACGTACGAACTCACGTACGATGGAAAGAGACACAGTGTTTCCAATGTGATAGTTAACGAATCGGGAGACGCAGGTCTTTTCGGCTCACTTGACAAGGCGGACATTTCTGATCTGAAACTGGTCGATTTTGATATCTCTTCGTCCGGAAGCGGAAACGCCGGCGCTCTGGCCGGCGCTCTGAGCAATTCTGCGGTTGAAAATGTGCTTGTCATAAATGATGCAAAGACAGAAACTGAAAATGTTTCCTCCGCAAGTGGAGCTGCAGGCGGCCTGATCGGAAGAGCGGAATCTACAAATGTAAGTAAATGCGCAGCTGCCGTATATGTGGCAAGCAGCAGCGGATCTGCAGGCGGCCTTGTCGGTACGGCATCGGGAGGCGAAATCGCTTACAGCTACAGCGGAGGTCATACCGAAGACGGTGTCTATCCGTCGGGCAGCAGTGCTGTTTATGATGTATCAAGTACAAGCGGTGCTGTCGGCGGCCTTGTCGGAACCACGCAGAATACCGCAGTGTCATATTCCTATTCGACATGCTCTGCAGAAGGCGGGGCGAATACCGGCGGTCTTGTCGGAAGTGCGTCCGGCAATATTACAGGCTGTTACGCGACAGGCCTTCTTCCGAATGGCAAGGGTGGCGCTGTTGTCGGAAATCTGGCCACAGGAAATCTTACCGATTGTGCGTATTTTGAAATCATCAATGAGACGACCGACGAAGATGGCCTGATCTCCTATCTTCCCCCGGTCGGGAACAAAAATACAGACGTGCAGGCGATCGACGAGGATACGGAATCCTATGAGGAGTTCTGCGGAGGCGAATCTCCGGCAGATCCGTATGACAGCACTCTGCTCGACTATTATCAGGCACAGTACTATTTGAAGAGCATCGCTGCTCTTTCGGAAGGCGGCGGGTCGGCGGATATTAAGCGTACAGATTTCGTGTATACACATCACGGAGACTGGCCGGCGCCCGAAATCTTTGTACTGAACACAGCGTCCTGAAGGCACTGAAAACTAAAGGAAGTATTGAGAAAGAAGCAAATAACTATGGCAGACAACAATGGTAAAAAAGGCGGACGCCGCTATATGCGTCTGGGTGAGCTTCTTATTTCGGCAGGACTTCTGACCGAAGAAGAACTCGCCAGGGGAATTGCTCTTCAAAAAGGTACAAACAAACGTCTTGGAGAGGTTCTTCAGGATAATGGCTTTATCACAGAAGCTGAGCTGGTCGAGGCTCTGCAGATGCAGCTGGGTATCGAGTTCATCGATCTGGCAAAAATAAACATTCCGACGGAGCTCGCACAGGTAGTGCCGAAGCATATCGCAAAGCAGTATCAGGTTGTCCCCGTAAAGATGGTAAGGGACGAGCTATATCTTGCAATGGCTGACCCGCTCAACTTCTACGCGACAGAAGAAGTAAGGAAAGCTGCAAAACGCAGGGTTATCCCGATGGTGGCGCTGTCGGCGGCGGTAGACAGGGCAATACAGGTCCTCTACGGCAACGAAGGTGCCGCAAAAGCTATCGAGGAGATGAAGCGTGAGGCGGCTATAACGGGTGAGACAACGGAAACTGTCGATACGTCCTTCACGGCCAATCAGGTGGGAGAAGACTCGATCAACCAGGCGCCGGCGATCCGTCTTGTTAACGCCATTATAGAAAGAGCGGTAACAGAACGCGCGAGTGACGTACATATGGAACCGAGGGAGGGAGAGTTTTCCGTCCGCATGCGTATCGACGGTCTGCTCCGCGATATTCTTACGGT
>CADCPK010000268.1 GCA_902803215.1 uncultured Lachnospiraceae bacterium | reverse complement strand
TCGGTCTTGACTATGTATCCTGCTCACCGTTCCGTGTTCCGATCGCTCGTCTGGCAGCAGCTCAGGCAGCTATCGCACAGAAATAATATAGGCTTTGACCTGACGGTCCACTCTTCGGAGTGGACCGTTTTTGGATCATGAGACAAAAAGACAGGGCTATAAATGTTCATCGCATTTATGGCCCTGTCTTATATGTTTGTAATATTATGTGTTTGTAATAGAAGAGAAGCCGGCTTCTCAGCGGAACCGGCTCCTCGTTTATAATCATTATGAAATATAGGATCAACCCATCATAACAGTAACATGGTATTCTTTCTTGCCTTCTTCGAAAGGAATACAGCAGCCTTCATACTCTTTACCGTCTACGACGATCTTCTTAACACCCTTCTGTACGTTATCGGGGTTTTTGACATCCACATAGTACTTAGCACCGCGATACTCTCTTGTAAGAGTGAAATCACCGAATCCCTCGGGGATACACGGATTGATGCAGAGTCCTTCATAGGAAGGCTGCACGCCGAGGATCGCCTGCGAAAGGTTGAAAAATGTCCATGCGGCGGTGCCGGTAAGCCAGCTGTTCTTCGCCTCACCATGGAACACTGCGTCGCGGCCTGCGATCATCTGAGAGTAGATGTACGGCTCGGTGCGATGAATCTCGCTGATATCCTCGATGTAAGACGGGCAGGTCTTTTTGTAGATCTCAAAGGCTCTGTTGCCGCGTCCGATCACGGTCTCGGCGATGGAGACCCAGGGATTGTTGTGGCAGAAGATACCTGCGTTCTCTTTGTATCCCGGCGGATAGGAGGAGATTTCGCCAAGGTTCAGATAATAATGAGTGTAAGCCGGCTGAAGGATCATAATACCATACTTGGTATCAAGCTTTTCTTTTACGGAGTCGAGCGCTTTTTCGGCCAATCCTTCCTCGACACCGATCCCTGCATATACGCAGAAGCCCTGCGGCTCGATGTAAATCTGCCCTTCTTCGCACTCTTTGGAACCGACCTTGCGCGACTCTGCGTCGTAGGCTCTCAGGAACCAGTCTCCGTCCCAGCCGTCCTTCAGTACGGCCTGATACATATCTTTTACAGCTTTGTCTGCCTCTGCGGCAATGTCTTCTTTTCCGTAGATCCTGCTGATATCGGCAAACTCTTTTCCATACTTGACGAACATTCCGGCGATGAATACAGACTCGGCAACGGGTCCTTCGGACGGTCCTGTAGTCTGGAAGGATTCGCCGGGCTCTTCGGAGAAGCAGTTGAGGTTCAGGCAGTCATTCCAGTCTGCACGTCCGATGAGAGGAAGCTTGTGCGGGCCGAGATGCGTGTTGATGTAGGTGAAGGAGCGGTTCAGATGCTCATATAAAGGCTGTGCCAGCTCTTCTTTGTTGTCGAACGGAACCGATTCATCCAGAATGCTGAAATCGCCTGTCTCTTTAAGATATGCGCTTACCGCTGCAATCAGCCAGAGCGGGTCATCATTGAAGCCGCTGCCGATATCGAGGTTGCCCTTCTTGGTGAGCGGCTGATACTGATGATAAGCGGAGCCGTCCTCGAACTGCGTGGAAGCGATATCAATGATCCTTTCGCGTGCTCTCTCGGGGATCAGATGTACGAATCCCAGAAGATCCTGGCAGGAATCACGGAAGCCCATGCCACGGCCTGTGCCCGATTCATAGTACGAAGCGGAACGGGACATGTTGAAAGTGACCATACACTGATACTGATTCCAGATGTTTGCCATACGATTGACGTGTTCGTTTTCGCTCTTTACGCCAAAGCGGGAGAGAAGCCCGTCCCAGTAAGCGTTCAGTTTTGCGAATGCGTCTTCGACCTGCTCAGATGTAGCGAAGCGGGAGATGATCTCGTGAGCGCCGTCTTTGCGAATTACGTTAGGAGCAATGAACTTTTTATCTTTCGGATTTTCACAGTAGCCAAGGATGAACACGAACTCTTTGGATTCACCCGGCTTCAGGCTGACATTGATCTGCTGGCTGGCGATCGGATACCATCCGCTGGCAACAGAGTTGCGTGCTTTGTTTTCCTTGACGGCGTCCGG
>CADCPK010000267.1 GCA_902803215.1 uncultured Lachnospiraceae bacterium | reverse complement strand
GCTATGCCCACCTGGAACACCAGTGTCACCAGCATCATGATCAGCGTATTTAAAAGAGCTGTATGCATGTTCTTGTCGGTGACCATCTTGACGTAATTGGAGAACCAGGGTTCGTTAAAGCCTTTGGCGGCCGTTCCGAGCTGCCGGATCTTCATAAAACTATTCAGGATGTTCCGAAAGAACGGATAATACAGATAGATGATCATGAACAGGAATGCCGGCAGCAGGAAAAAGACCAGGGGCTTTTTGTTCTTATAGATATTTGCGCCCATATTATTCGGCAGTTACCTCAGCGTAGATTTCGAAGCCTTCTGCTACAGCATCCTCTGCGGAAACCTCGCCTGTCACGATGGAGGGCATGCCGTCGAAGGTCGGTACACGGCACTCGCCCTGGAAGTTATCCTGTGCTGCGCCTGTGTAAGAGGTAACTCTTGCGCCAAATTCGATCGCCTTTGCCTGCAGTCCGTTCATCGCGGAGGTATCTACTTCCGGAGCTTCCTTCAGCGGATTTGCGGAGTGCTGCGCAAACTTAACGATCATGTCGTCGCTTGTCATATAGTTTACAAATTCAACTGCTGCTTCTTTCTTCTCGGGATCTTCCCATGCTTTTGCAGTGATGTAATAACCCATGGAGAAACCGCCGATCAGATCTGTCGCCGCCCTTGCATTTCCCTTGGAGGGAACTACGGTCACATCATATTTGTCGAGTTCTTCCGCATCCAGTGTGGAGGGATCTTCGGGATCGGACTGGCAGGCACCTGCGATACCGCCGACTTTCCAGGAGCCGTCAAGAAGGAATGCGGCCTTGTCCTGGGTGAAGAGCTGGAATGTCTCGTCATCCGTAGCGGAAAGTGTATTCTCGGGGAACATGCCCGCTTCGTACATTGCCTTCACATCTTCCATACCTGCGATCCATGCTGCGGGATCTGCTGCCGCTGCCTCAATGTCGGTATGTACGGAAAGATCGCTCTGATTGTTGAAGATGGAATACTCCCACCAATAATGCGGAATGTTTCCGAGAGCTGCGGCAACCGGTGTATAGCCGGCCTCTTTGATCTTTGCGCCGTCCTCGAGGAACTGCTCCCAGGTGTAATCATCTCCCGGGATCTCAACACCTGCTGCTTCCAGCACTCTGGTGTTTACAAACATTGCCTCCCAGTAGCCGTTGGTCGGTACTGCGTAAGCTTTTCCGTCCACAAGGGAAACCGGAAGCTTTGCATCGTCCATGTTGGCTGCATAGTCGGGATACTCTGCACGGATGTCTTCGATGGAGATCACCTTGCCGGCCTCGATAAACGAATTCGCATCTGCGCCGGTGAAGAAAAACAGAACATCGGGTTCCGAATCCATCTCGAAATCCGAGACGACCGTCGTCTTGAATGTCTCATCGGAGGTAGCGGAATTGTCATTCACGGTATTCCCTGTTGCCTCCTCGTAGGCAGCAATTCCGTCCTGATAGTTCTTTGCGTTGGAATCTTCGCCCGCGAATGTTGTAACAACATCCAGCTCAACTCCGTCTGCCATAGCCGTAACGGCGCTTCCTACGATCATTGATGCTCCGATCACGCTGCAGAAAAGTGCGGATAATACTCTTTTTTTCATAATCGTTCCTCCCATTATACTGTTTCCTTGTCGGAAATTGTTTCTTGATGTATCCATTATGCGCGAATCGACGTAAATAATGAATAACCGGATATGGGATTTATTGTATTATTTTGTTACTTTTCACAGCCGAATTGCGCACTTGCTGCGCGATTGCGGCCTAAAGCGTAAAGCATACAGGAGATTCGTCCCATCGCCGGAGGCGATTTGCATGGACGAATCCGTTACTGTTCACAGTCTTTGGACTGTGAATAGTAACATTATTTTGTCGCTTTTGACTGATTTTGCAAAGCGATCCGCATCCGCGAGACCACCTTGTCCCCTTCCTGCGCGATCGTCAGCCCGCATGCATCTCCGTACAGTATTCGGAGACGCTGGTTCACGTTGGCGATCCCCAGGTTCAGCGAAGATTCGTTCCCCGCATCATAGTCGGGCGAAAGCAGATCCTTTATCTTTTCCCTGTCATCCTCCGTCATATCCCCGTCATTCGTGATCTCCAGGATCAGCTGCTCTCCCTCTATGCGGCTTCTGATCTCCACGGTTCCCTGCCCTCTCGGCACTATGCCGTGATTCACAGCGTTCTCAATGATCGGCTGCATGATCAGTCTGGGAACCATGCAGGAGAGCGT
Source organism: uncultured Lachnospiraceae bacterium (assembly GCA_902803215.1). Classification (GTDB taxonomy): domain Bacteria; phylum Bacillota; class Clostridia; order Lachnospirales; family Lachnospiraceae; genus Blautia_A. The sequence continues at coordinate 1,264 of CADCPK010000267.1, read as the reverse complement.
CTCTTCGGCCAGCTCCTTCACGATCGTCAGGCGCTGTCCCAGACGCTCGGATGTGATATAAAGGTAGGCATTTACATACCCCATCTCCTCAGACAGCGGAACTTCCGGCTTCTTGTGCCTGTCCATAGCTGCATCCATCAGCACCGAAAGTGCTTCGATCATCTTGGAAACCCCTTCATTATTTCCCAGGCGGGCCTCCCAGTTGATGATCTCCAGAGTATTGTTCATAAAATGCGGGTTGATGTTGGACTGCAGCGCCATGATGCGGGCGTCCCGAAGCGCCAGCTCCTCTTCGTAGATATGGTCGAACTGGTATTTAAGCGTAGAAGACATATGGTTGAAGGATTCCCGCAGGTACTCGAACTCGCGGGACTTTGTGTTCTCCGTGAGCTGTACGCCCAGGTTTCCGGCCTCGATCTCATGCGCCTGATCGACCATGATCTGCAGCGGGTGCGTCAGGTATCGTTTTGCCAGCCACAAAAACAGAAGGATCATCGGGATCAGAAACAGAAGAGAGTACAGAACCAGATAGCGGTATGAATACAGCGGGCTGAACATCTGATTCAAACGGCCGGCCATGACCGTTTTCATCTCAAAGTCGCTTCCTCTTACCAGCTGATAGATGTAGGCCGATCCATCCTTTTTTTGGTAACCGGCTTCCTTTGCCGGTTCAAGTTCTGCGGCTCCTTCCCAGATATCTTCCCCGCCCTGTTTTACCACATCCTTACCGTCCAATGTGATCCACACGCTGACCCCGTCAAAGAAAGCCAGCAGCGGTTCAAAACAGTATTCTTTGTTCAGGCAATGGACCAGAACGCCCCAGGGTTTGTAGCTGCCGTCGACCAGATTACGCACGATATAGAGCCGACCGTCCTGTTCGAACATGCCGATGGAAGTCTCCAGGCTACCTGCAAGCTCCAGAATTCCCGGGCAGTCTTCTTCCCAAAAAATCTCAAGCAGGCGGTAACTGCCGCCTGCCGATGAGTTGTAGTTCGTCATATGCAGATGCTCGGGATCTTCCAGCATCATAAAGACCGTGCCGCTGATCTCCTGCCTTTTTCCGTAAGTCTTGGAAAGGTAGTTCTGCCCGTTGTTATAGATCGTCGAATAACTTGCCTCCCCTTTTCGGTACGCGGAGTAGTAGTCGTAAAGCGCGCGATCATAGGTTGCCTGCCGTGAATCCCTGACCGCATTGTCCACCCGCTCCATGCATATCTGATTGTTCATCCGCAGCTGTTCCGCCAGATGAGCGAGCCCTTCGGTC
>CADCPK010000266.1 GCA_902803215.1 uncultured Lachnospiraceae bacterium | reverse complement strand
GGCTTTGCTCATAGTTGCCGTAGGCATCTGTGCGGGATTTGCAACTTTTGAAAACTGCTGCTACATACTTTCTACAGGTGCTGAGAGACTGACTTACGTATTGATTCGCGGCATGGCGGTAGGTGTAATGCACGTCGTCAGCGGCCTGGCCGTATCATTCGGACTCGTTGTTGCAAGGCGCTATAATATGCTGACGATTGCGGGGGTCGTCGGAGCACTCGGAATATCCACGACTTTCCACGCGCTGTACAATCTAATGGTATCAGAGCCCGGAGTCGGCACCGCAATCGGATATGCTTTGCCGATTGTGACCGCAGCGGCTTTATATCTGCCGTATCGGAAGATAATAGCAGCAGAGGATTAATAGAATAGTAAAAGCGAAATTAAGTTCCACTGTTTTCTTCGGAAGACAGTGGATTTTGTTTTTTTGTGTTTTTCTGAAAATTTAGTGAGTAATTTCCGAAAAAGCCGCAACTAATAAGTGAAAGCACATTAGAAGAACGAAGATATCAGGAGGTGAAAGCGTTGAAATATACCGAACAGGAACAACTTGAAGAAATCCTGCATCGCGGCAAGAAGCTACGACAACGGAGGGACAAGAACCTGATGAGAGGATTTTCCGCTACTGCCACCGCATTACTATTTGCACTTACAGCGTGTATAGCAAAATTCGGAGGATCGGGGGTTCTGGAATCAAGAACTGATTACGGATCATTCCTCCTATCGGCAGAAACCGGAGGCTACGTACTGACAGCAGTTTTGGCCTTCGTAGTAGGAGCGGTAACTACCGTAATCATCAAAAAACGATTGTAAATAACATTTTATATCTAAAGCAGTTACGCAGTTTTGAAAGCAGAAAAAGGAATTATCTGGAAAGGGGTACACAAAATGAAAGCGAGAGTAAGAAAGTTTATGGTGATAATGCTGTCACTGATGATGATAGCAAGTTCATTCATCTCTGTTTCATTCGCAGAAGATGCACCGGAGGATTCGCCTAAGGCGGAAGCTTCTGAAACAGTCAAAGAGAGTAAGCCGGAACCGGCAAAGGCTAAACCACCCGCGCCCGAACCGGTAAAGGAGAAGGCACCAGAACCGGAACCTGTAAAGGAGAGCGCTCCGGAACCGGAACCGGTTGTTGAACAAAAGAGTGACAACGGCGGCGGGGCAGCAAAAGAATCAGAGAATAACAACGATGTTTCTCAGGAAGATCAGACTCCGCAGGAAGAACTATCCGTAGACGAGGAAGAACCGGTGATCGATCCGGGTGTTGATCAGTTAGCTGCGGAAGAAGAGAAGAAGGAAGAAGAGGAGAAGATGCCTGCTCAGAGCTTCAGCGGAAGCGCAGGCGGACTTAACGTTAAGGCTTCAGTCGGCAAGGGCGTATTCCCTAAAGACACTAAGATGAAGGTTTCAGCAGCATCCTCATCGAGGGTTATAGCTGCTACTCAGGGACTCACAGGTGATAACTCTGAAGTGGTAGATGCAGCTGCCGCAGATATCACTTTCTATCACGATGGTAAAGAAGTTCAGCCTAAAGGCTCTGTAAACGTGAACCTCAGACCTACCAGCGCCGTTGATGGTGATACATTCAAAATGATCCATATCTCAGACGGCGGTAGTGCTAATGTTGTAGCGGGAGCGTCCGCCGGCGGAGGCAGTGCCAGTGTATCTGATTTCTCTGTATACGGTATAGTCGGCGAAAAATATCTTGAGGGTACAGATGTTTATGCAAGATATACCTACAATTTCTATATAGGAAATGAACTAGTAAACAGTCAGGTTGTCATCAACGGTGAATACCTGAAGGAGCCGACTGCACCTAATGTAGGAGAAGGCAAATTCAAGGGATGGAAGATTGATGGCGATAGCGGCCTGCTGGATTTCTCAGAAGCCGTAAGCATTCCGGAGGATGCAAAGGATAAGGCAATCAAAGTCAACGCAGTAATTGAAGAGACTTTCTACGCAACATTCTGGAGAGATACAGAAAAGAAAAAGGTCCTGAAGACCAAGGAAGGCGCAGCAGGAACTACTATAACAACAGGTGATGTTACATGGAAGTTCACTGACGGCACAGGAATCGTCGGATGGATGCTCGATGGTGCGCAGGTCGATAGCTTCACAATTGATAAGAACGTAGACCTGATTCCTATCATAAGCAAAGATGTTTGCACAGTAACATTTGAAACAGGCGAAGGAAGCCCTGTTCCTACAGTATTTGTTGAAAAAGGCAAGACAGTCACAAAACCTGCCAATCCGAGCAGAACAGGATATTCATTCGAGGGCTGGTTCACTGACAGCGCTTGCACTAATGCATTTATATTCACTACAACGGTGAACGATAATCTCATTCTCCACGCGAAGTGGAAAGGAGCCAAGACCACATATAAGGTAGTTCACTGGAAACAGAACGCCAACGATGATGGGTATACATTCGTTGAGATGTCTACTGTGAACGGTAATGCAGGAGCAAATGCGACATATACTGCAAAGAATTATAAGGGATTCACACTTAATGCGGATAAGACTGACATAAATACCGTAATCAAAGGCGACGGTACGACGATCAAGAACGTATATTATGATAGGAATAAATATAAGATTAATTTCTATACAGAGGACAAAAACAAAAATTGGACTGTAAAGAAATCATATGATTTCAAATACGAAGAGAATACAGCTAAAGCATGGAATGAAATTGACACACTGTATACAGGCTATCTATGGTACACATCAAAGAATGGTGATGTATGTTGGTCATCCGCTCCGGCAATGCCTCTCGGAGGAATTGATACATATGGCAGATTGGGTAAAGGTAATTCGGATATTTACTATTATGAATATGTTAACGGCAGAAAAACCACAACAGAGGTAAAATCGAAATTTACATATTATCGCATTGGTTGGAAGTTTACTAACGAGGACTATATTGAAATACCGGGCTTCAAATATGCAGGAGTTAAGGATGAGCCTGAATGGAACTACAATTTTTTCGGTAATGCGACTGGCCAGAAAAAACCGGGCAAGCTTTACTACACACGTAACAACTATGCCCTGCAATTTATCACAAACGGAGGAGCTGACGTTGTCGGCGGAAACAGAAAAAGCGGAATACCATATGAGGCAAGCCTTGCGGGTTACAAACCATCAAATTATACCGAGGGCATTACCAAAAAGACAGAAAACGACGTTACATACACATTTACCGGATGGTATACCGATGAAACGCTGCAGCAGAAGTTCAACTTCAACAGCAAGATGCCTGCTCTCGAAGTCGTACTGCAGGGAAGTGACAAATCAACTCTCGTGCTCTTTGCAGGATGGACTGCAGGAACACACACGGTTTCCTTCGATCTTGATGGCGGTACATTTAACGGAAACGATGAGATTGCTGCGCAGAATGTTGAATCCGGCAAACTTGCAACAGCACCGGACAGCAGCCTGATGGATAAGAGCGGATTTGTATTCGGTGGCTGGATTGATGGAAGCGGCAAACGCTTCAGCTTCGACACAAGGATTAAAGAAGACTGCAATCTGAAGGCTATATGGAACAGCGATAACTCTAAGCTTCTGAAAGTTGCATACAGCGAAACGGGCATAGTTGACAACAATGAGTATCAGGAGGGCGCATATGCAGTCATAAAGGGACAGCCTGTGGCTCCGAAAGGTAAGTACTTCAGTGGCTGGAAGATCGGTAGCAGCGATCTGGTGCTGGTAAGCGGAAGCTTCAAGGTGAATGCTGAAGATGCAGTAAACGATGTAATTACACTTACTGCACAGTATGCGGATATTCCGGCATATCCTAACAGCGTGACATATTTCCTGAACGGCGGAAACATCAACGGTAAAACTGACAATATCATCGAAAATACAGTAATCGTAAACGGTGAATTCGTTATCATGCCGATTGTTCCTAAACGCGAAGACTATGCTTTCGCCGGATGGAGCACAAATAATAATGGCGGCGGAAACTTATTCAACAGCGGCGACAAAGTTGCAGCAGGAAACGGAACGAACGAGCTGTACGCACAGTGGAATGTAATTCCAAATACAAAAGTAAGAGTCATCATTACCGGAGCTAGGAGTGAAGACAAAGTCTACAAAGGAGAAGAACAGTCAATCAAAGGATTTGACTACGAGGTAGAACCTGCTTCATCAGATGGACCGGTTAACCCAATCTTGAGGACATTTAAGTCATCAGCAAAGGCTTCGCCTCTGAAGGATGCCGTAAGCGTAACACTGAAAGAGAGCAGTTCTGCAGAAGCCAGAGGTACAGATGCAGGAACCTACACTATGAATCTTTCACCGGACGACTTCGTAATCACTCCGAAAAAGGGATATGAAGTGGTCGGAGAACCGACAATTATCGACGGAAAGATGACAATCAACCCGTTCAAACTCACAGTCGCGGTTAAAGGAAATGAGAAGACTGTACCGCATAACGGTGAAGAGCAGTTCGTAGAGGGCTTCACGGCAGAGGCCCAAGGTAACCCTCCGCAGAGCTTAAACATTGATGCTGTACTTAATGCAATTAAGTACAATGGTGAGGCAAAAGCAACAGGTACGGATGTCGGTTCATACGATATGGTATTAGATGCAAATAAGTTCTCGAATGATAATAAGAACTTCGAAATTACCTATAAGGTAACGAATGGTAAGCTCAATATCGAAAAAACCATTATCGAGGAAATTGACCCGCCTGTAGATCCTGGTGATAACGGAGAAGTACTTCCGGATTACAGGGATGACAGAGCAAGCAAGAAGGGTATTCGCACCGCTGATATCAGCAGTTCTGAAGGAAGCAGCGGAGTGAATACAGCTGACAGCAGCAAGCTAATATTCTACGTTAAAATCCTCGGCATAGCAGCCGCTATCCTCCTGATCGTATTGATCACTCGCATAGAATCCAGAAAAGATAATGAATAAGCGTAACTGCTAATCAGACAGGAAAGCGTTTAGAGGAGTAACGATAGAGGATAATTCCAAAAGCTATGGCGCATAGACTTAAAACCTGAGCCTGTTTAAAAGGACCGATCATAAGACTGTCTGTGCGAAGAGCTTCTACGAAGAATCTCTCTAAAGAGTAGAATATGCAATAAAGAGCAAACGTCTGGCCGTGTGCCCGGCGTTTGTTCTTGTCGAAATAGCTGAGTGCTATGAAGAGAAGCAAGCACCAAATGGATTCATACAGGAAAGTAGGGTGGACTTTGACTCCATCCACGAGTATGCCCCAAGGAAGATCGGTCGGTCCGCCGTGAGCTTCTCCGTTGAAGAAATTGCCCCAGCGTCCTATGGACTGAGC
>CADCPK010000265.1 GCA_902803215.1 uncultured Lachnospiraceae bacterium | reverse complement strand
CTTGTGACAAAGCCTTCAAATGACGGAGGCATCGACGGGATCATAAAGGAAGATCAGCTTGGATTTAGCTCAATTTATATTCAGGCAAAACGCTGGGATCCCGATACGAGCATAAGCAAACCAGAGATCCAGAAGTTTGTGGGAGCTCTTCAGGAGCATAAAGCAGCGAAGGGATTGTTCATCTCAACAGCTAAGTATTCACAAGGAGCCAAGAACTATGCGGATACAACGGGGATTGTTTTGGTTGATGGGCAGCAGCTTACAAGGCTGATGATCAAATTCAATCTCGGGGTGTCGGTCGAGCATGTCTATGAGGTAAAGAAGATCGATACAGACTTTTTCATTGATGGATTTTAACACTTAGGGGAGGTTTTACAAGTGTCTCAGGGCAAAAGCAAAGTAATTGTTCCGAAGCTACCATCACCGGAAATGAAAATCGGTGTCTATGTATATACGGCGATGAGAAGGCTGGAAGAAGCAGGCTTTACATTTACCGAGCAAGAGATCGACGAGATGTGTACAGTAAAGTGGTCGAAGGAAAACTTCCATACCATACAGCCCTTTATGAAACGCTATATTCCCGGGGTGACAGATCTAAAGGGAGAAGACGGCTATGTACGTTTCAAGAAAGAACCATACGATTTTGGAGGCGTACAAGTGCTGATTTCTAAAGAGTGGAAAGAACATCAACGGAAATACTTTATTGCATGGTACACCCAGCTGAGATAAATACCTCAACCCTACCTTTCACAATAATTACAACGATGGATTGAGAAATACAGTATCACGTCAATACGTTCGAGGCTAAGTATGAGTGATAAAAGAATAAAATCAGAAGAACGAAGAGTCTGGGGAATACATACAACAGACGATAATCTTTTCTTAAAAGAAAACGTCATCGCTTTAGGATGGAAAGAAATAGGAAATCTAAAAGTCATTGCAGCAGACAGAGATTCTTTTAAAGAAAGATATACGGCTGTTTATCCCGGGGCAAAAAAGGGATCGATCCCTACAAGCGTCGGTATGCTTTTTAGGTTTTGCCATGAAGTTCAGATTGGAGATTATGTCATTTATCCGTCAAAGAGCGACAGAATGATCAATATCGGTGAAGTTACCGGCGATTACTTGTATACCTCGGATGCCTATGAATATGTGCACAGGCGCAGTGTAAAGTGGCTCAAGCATGTGCCGCGCATGTCATTTTCGCAAGGTGCGCTTTACGAAATTGGGTCTGCACTGACACTTTTTTCGGTGAAAAAATATGCCGATGAATTTCTGGCTGCTCTGCACAAAGGCACTACAAAGCATGTATCCGACAATGAAGAAGACGATACAGTAGGAGCGACTGCAGAAGATATAGTCGAGGGCACAAAAGACTTTATACTTAAGGAGTTGAGCCGTAAACTGAAGGGATATGATCTCGAACTCTTCGTAGCTGATCTTCTGGGTGCAATGGGATATAGGACAAAAGTATCTCCGCAAGGCGGCGATAGTGGAATAGATATAACCGCTTACAAGGATGAATTGCCACCACGAATTCTGGTACAGGTAAAAAGTCAAGACGGAGATATTAAAGAGACGACGATCCAGTCTTTAAAAGGTGCTATGCGAGAAGGTGACTACGGTCTATTCGTCACACTGTCGAACTATACCAAGAATGCTCAGAAGTATCTGGATAACACACCGATAATACGCGGAATCAATGGGACAGAACTGGTGGAGCTGGTTTTGAAATATTACGAGGATTTGAGCGATAAATATCAAAGGATGATACCGCTGAAGATGGTTTATATTCCTGTTCCAAAAGAGGAATGAATGATCAGCATATAGCTAAGCAGGGCCGATTCTATATTGAGTCGGCCCTGTCTTCTATAGTTCCCATAAATGCCGCTTTCGGTGAAAAAGGAACGCTGAAGTGATATCCGCTCTTATTCATGGTCAGGAGCTTCACCATTAACATGTTCACGTTGATTTCCAGCATTGAGGCGATTCGGACAACGTTATACCCCTCCCGCAGCAGCTCAAGCAGTTCTTCATCATCGATCAGAATGTTGGCGGCAAACTGGTTAGCTTCCGGTTCCAGCTGATCGGTGATATCAAAAATTTCCATTTCTACAAGATAGTCCCGTTTGGTAAGTGCATCCTTGTGGAGCAGAAGATGGCCGAGTTCGTGGGTACAGGTCATTCGCTGCATCTGCAGGCTCATATTTCGGTTGATGAAAATGAAAGAATTATTCAGGTAAATCTTACAGAATCCCTTCTGTTTTTTCGCATTAATGAACTTTACATAGCATCCGAGAAGCTGAGCCAGTCGGAACGGATCCCTGGTATTGTGCTTCTTGATCAGCTTCTCGGGTATGCTAAAAATTCTCTCGTCCATTCATGATCCCCCGTTTGTTACACGTCAGAGGATTCCTCATCGATGCCGCGAATGCAGCGGTGCTGTCGGGGAAACTTCTGCAGATTTCAAACGGAGCGATCTACAATGCGGACAAGGACGTCAGGAAGATCCACAGACAGAAATTTTTGATGCTGGAAGATCTTATCGAGCAGGCTAACGGGCAGAATGTTTTGGTGGCATACTGGTTCGAACATGATCACGATCGGATCAAAAAGCATCTAACAGATAAAGGCTATCGGCCGAGAGACATCAAGACAGATGCGGATATCGCGTACTGGAACGAGGGGAAGATCAACATCGGTCTGATCTCCCCTGCGAGTGCAGGCCATGGGCTGAACATTCAGAAAGGCGGTCACATCCTGATCTGGTTTTCCATGATCTGGTCGCTGGAGATGTATCAGCAGACGAATGCCAGACTGTGGCGGCAAGGACAGACGCAGGTGGTGACGGCACATCACATTGTTTGCCGGGATACGGTTGATGAGGATGTCCTGAAAGCACTGGAGCAGAAAGACACTACGCAACAGAATCTGATCGCGGCCGTGAAGGCTGAACTTACGAGGAGGTAAATGCCATGAGCATTTTGTGGAAATATCTCGATAAAAGATCGGCGACGATCGCAGCCATTAAAGACTACGAGAACATGCAGTTCATTATCGAGAACACGGACGACGAGATCGCCAAGCAGAAGGACAAGATGATCGGGATGGCATCTCCGAAATACGACGGAATGCCTCACGTCCACAACCCGAACGCTGCCGAAGACCGCATCAGCAACGGCATCGAGGAGATCGATATTCTGAAGGAGCGGTACAGGCAGGCGGTCGAATACATGGAATGGTTCAAGCCCGCGTGGGCGCAGCTGACGGAAGACGACAGATACGTGTTGGAAACCTTCTACGGTGACTCGAACAGTTACGGCGGCAATGCCGCCTACTACGTGGCCTCGTACTTTGGGGTCGAGCAGACCAACGCTTATAAGCGGAAGAACCGAGCACTGGACTGTCTGACCGTTTTGCTGTTTGGGAAAGAGTGAATGTCCAAAATCGCGAAAGATTCCCTTTTTGGACATGGTATACTAATATCGTGAAAAGATGCCCCGGAGGGATCAAGCCCTTCGGGGTTTTTGCACGGAAATTTCCATTATTATTTTCAAAGACGAGTAGACATAAGAGCTTTTTAAGGTTTATAAACTGTGCCACAAAACATGCCACATATTGAATTACAAAGGTAAGGTCATTTATAATTAGATGTGTACCATTAAATGTCTTAGAGCGATTCAGGGAGGTAAAAACATGAAAAAAGGTATTTTGGCATTAGTTTGTTTACTTATTATTACCTGTTCTATTGAAACAAAAGCAAGTACATGGGATGAAGCGGAATATAATGGTTGTACGGACTTTAGAGAAGGACGGGCTTGGGCTATAAAACCCAAAGAGAATATATGGAAATGTATAGATACGAATGGAGAAACAGTTTTCGTTCTAGAAGAAGGAGAAACTCCGCTTACACAATTTGCGCATGGCGTAGCTTGCACATCCACCGGGAATATTTATGACTCTGACGGTGAAATCATATGTTCCGTAGAAGACGGATTGTACGATACAATTTATAATAATCTCGATTTTTTTGAAGGATATTTTGTTGTCAGCAAAACTACGAATACCATTACGGATGCGGTAAAGGAGTATGGTATTCTTGATTATAATTTACAATGGGCACTGGAACCATCGGAAGAATATGAAAATTTACAATCTGCTCCCGGTTTGAACGAGTCAAAGTTTGGGTTGTTTTGGATCGATGATTATTATGACATAGAAACTGGAGAAACTTTAGAGTATGAGGAAATGTATAATAGGTTGCTTGCAAGAAAAATCGAATCAGCACGCCACGAGGATCTATTCTTTTTAGAGGTAAATGGAAGTACTGGATGGAATGACGAAACAGAATCGTTTGATTTAGAGAAAGCAGGCTTCAAAGACGCAAAAACCGGATTTTATGACAGGGATAACAAACTGGTAATAGATTTATCAGAGTATAAAAAAGTAGAATGTTTGAATGGCTTTTGTAACGGCTTAAGCTCGCTAAAGATTACTAATGAAGTCGGGGGTCAGTTTTGGGCAGTCATTGATAAAGAAGGCAATTTTTATAAAGAACCTTTACAAGTTAATCTCATTTACGGAGCCGGTCAAAATATGGTGACTATTGAAAATACAGATAGAGAATATGATATTTTAAATCCCGATCAGGAAATAGTAGGGACATTACACTTTGTATCTGAAAAGAAATACAACAGGGGATCCTGTTGGTTCACCCCTGATGGGATTGCTAAAGTGGCTTTATATGAAAATGGATATATTTATATTACTACTGAAGGGAAAAAACTATAAGTATGTCCAAAATTGCGTAAGATTGGACTTGTGGTTTGTGATAAATTAATATCGTGAAAAGATGCCCCGGAGGGAACAGCCCCTTCGGGGCTTTCTTATTGAGGAGGTTAGAGTGATGCCATTCAAACCAAAGGTACCCTACCGACATCCCGGGTGTGCCGCGCTGGTTCCTTCGGGGACAAGGTACTGCGAGGCTCATAGACGAGTGCACCCCGAGGAGGTACGGCCCGCTGCGGCCAGAGGGTACACGGCAGCATGGAGGAAAGCAAGGAAGGAGTTCCTGCAAGCTCATCCACTGTGTGAGGAGTGTAAGAAGCAGGGACGATATACGAAAGCCACGGTTGTTGACCACGTGAAAGCACACAGAGGTGATGAGAGTCTCTTCTGGGATCGGGGTAACTGGCGTGCGCTGTGTAAACCTTGCCATGACAGGAAGACGGGAAAAGAAGACAGCAGACCGCTGTATCACTATTAAACCGGGAATTGTAGCGAATCCCCTCAAATGTTATAATCAGAATGAAATCTGAAGATAAGCAAAAGGGAGGAGAAAGCATGAAGACTTGTCCGAATTGCGGAGAACTAATAGGAGACAGCGTGTCCATTTGCTTTAATTAAAAGTTTCCCAAATTTCTGTACTATAGAAGACGGCAATCAATAATAAAATACCCGATTGCCGTTTCTATAGCAGTAACGGTCAGGATATGAGTGGCTTTTTTCGAGGCCTTCCCACCGGACGCTTGGGAGTATCCGGATCAGGCAATGGTTTGACCCTTGGTCTTCCAACCGGACGTTTGGGAATTTCCGGATCCGGCAGTGGTCTTGTTCTTGGTCTTCCCACCGGACGTTTTGGCGCATCCGGATCAGGCAGCGGTCTTATTCGAGGCCTTCCCACCGGACGCTTTGATTTATTGGGAGAAACATTTTTCTCTGTTTGTACCGGTTCTTCCGGCTTCCCCGGTTCTACGCATTTGGGGACAGCACCGATATCCGTTGACGATTCAGGCACCGGTTTATTTTCATTAATGCTTTTCCCGGTGTTTGCAAGTTGCTTCGGCTTACGACCTCTTTTTTGAGGCGGCGGCTTAATTGCCGGCGTGCTGATATCGAGACGTTCAAGTATTTCGGATACCTTCGGAATCGTATGCACCCAATAATCATCGCCGGTAACAGGTTTTTTATCGTACGGTGCCGATGTAAGTCTCCACGCCGAGTTAAGATCATCTATCATATCTCGATATGTCATTTCATCGAACAATCCGGCTTTCGTAGCCTTTGTGATGATTCGACATGTGACAACGGAACTGATAAAATTTACAAACTCGCTCCCTATAACGGAAAAGTCACCCTGAACAGAGGTATTATCCAAACATTCATCATTTTTATAAGCTTTGAATACCAACTCGAGTTTCCAACGTTCGGCATAGCTTAAATATGCGATTTTCGGTTCCAGATCCCGATCGGATTCAAAAACAATGACGCCAAACGTATTTTTCTTTTTAATGTATTTCGAGTCATTGTAGGTATCCTTATTTTTTGCATGTTCGAGAAATGATTTTTCTTCAGCGGCAGCTTTTCGGGCGTCTCTGAATGCATACAACCATACACCCGGGGCGGTATTTACCTTTTTATATTGTATAATTCCGTCAACACCTGTCAGGACACCGTCGTAGGTTGTAAGACAAAACTTATTGATCCTTTCATCATTCCGCTTGATCGGGGTGAGGTAATGGAGCAGAGGATTCTTAAAAAGAATATCCCTGATTTCATTT
>CADCPK010000264.1 GCA_902803215.1 uncultured Lachnospiraceae bacterium | reverse complement strand
TTCTTCTCTTTCATAGTCTTAATCTCCATCGGTAAAAGACTCCACCAGCTCCTGCAGCTCCAAAAACCGCTCGATCTTTGCCTCCAGCTCCTCCTCGACCTCTTCCTTCTTCTTGGTCAGCTCCTGCAGCAGAATATAATCCGCGCCGGCTTTCTCCATCTGCTTATCGAGGTCCTCCGATTCGGCCGTCAGCCTGTCGATCTCGGGCTCCAGGGAATCATATTCCTTCTGCTCGCGGTAGCTCAGTTTCGTCTTGGGCCGCTCCTTCTTCTGCCGTCCTCTCGCTTCGCTCTTTGCCGAACCTTTCGAATCCTCTGCAGAAGCATTACCGGCAGGCTCATTCTCCTCCTCGCAGCGAATTCGATACTCCTCATATCCGCCCTCGCTCCGGAAAAGCGTCCCATCCTTCCTGAAGGCAAAAATCCGGTTCACGGTCCTGTCCAGAAAATACCTGTCATGGGAAACAGTGATAAGAATTCCCGCAAAATGATCCAGATAATCCTCCAGCACCTGAAGCGTGCGAATATCCAAGTCGTTGGTAGGCTCATCCAAAATCAGCACATTAGGCGCCTCCATCAGCACTCGCAGCAGCTGAAGCCGCCTCTTTTCTCCTCCCGACAGCGATTCGATCGGCGTGTACTGCTGATCTCCGTCAAAAAGGAACCTCTCACACATGGAAGAAGCCGAGACAAGGCCATCGGTAGTGCGAATATACTCCGCACCTTCCTTGATATAATCAATAACACGCACGGAAAGATCGGGGATCGCTTCGTTCTTCCGCAAAAAATCCCCCGAATCCCAGTATTCCTGGCCGAAATATCCAAACTTCACGGTCTGCCCCACGCTGACCGCGCCTTCCGCAGGCGGAATGATGCCCAGAATAGTCCTGAGCAGCGTAGATTTGCCGCAGCCGTTCGGCCCCAGAATACCGACTCTGTCATTCTTCAAAAAAGTGTAGGTGAAATCGTGAAACAGAAGCTTCCCGTCATATCCCCCGCCAAGCTCCAACAGCTCGATCGTCTTGTTTCCAAGCCTTGATGGCAGCGAAGAGATCGTCACATCCCTCTCCTCCACGATCTTCTCCCGGTTCTTCAGCATCTCAAACCGCTGAATGTGCGCCTTCTGCTTGGTCGCTCTCGCCCTCGCACCACGCATCATCCAAGCCAGATCCTGCTTGTAGAGAGCCGCCATCTTCCGCTCGGCAGCCATGGCAAAATCGAGTCTCTCCTGTTTCGTCTGAAGGTAGACCTCGTAGTTCCCCTCATACCTGAAGATGTCCCCGCGATCGATCTCCCAGATCCTGTTCGTGACCTCATCCAGGAAATACCGGTCATGCGTGACCATCAGGACCGCACCCGTGTAACTCTCGAGCCGGTTCTGCAGCCACTCGATCATCTCATGGTCCAGATGGTTGGTCGGCTCGTCAAGGATCAAAAGATCACAGGGGGCAAGAAGCGCACCCGCCAGCGCCGCACGCTTTCTCTGTCCTCCCGAAAGAGTCTTCGGAGAAACATCCGGATCATCGATCCCCAGACGCGCCAGCATCGCCCGCGCCTCTCCCTCGATGCTCCAGTGCTCCTCACCCATGACAGACACACAAACATTCTCCAGCACAGTCTTGTCAGGATCAAAAGCCGGATTCTGGGGAAGATACGAAATACGAAGGCCGTTCCGCGTTGTCAGCTTCCCTCCGTCGGGCTCCGTCTTCCCCGCAACGATAGAAAGGATGGTGGACTTCCCCGTCCCATTGACACCGATCACACCGATTCGTTCATTATCCTCAATACCCGCATTGACATCCCGGAAGATCACCTTGTTTCCGAGCGTCATGCTGATATTTTCAAGTGTCAGGATATTCATGCCGCCGGCGCCGCTTCTACAGACGCGGCTTCATCTGCGGGAGCTGCTTCAAGTGTGGCTTCCTCAGCGGGTGCTGCTTCAGCTGCCGGCTCTTCTGCCGGTGCCGCTTCAGCCGCTGCCTCCTCTGCCGGTGCTGCTGCTTCCTCTGCCGGTGCCGCTGCCTCGACAGCCGCTCCCTCTGCAGGCGCTGCTTCTCCCTCTGCCGGCGCTGCCGCTTCAATAGTAACTTCCTCTGCCGGTGCCGCTTCTTCTGCCGGTGCCGCATCCGCTGCCGGCTCTCTGTTCTCCGCCAGCTCATCCAGCCAATGGAAGGAACCGGTCTTCACCACACCCTCACCATATATAGTAAGGAAATCATTCTTCATCGAAATGACATTGTATCCCGCCTCGGACCACTTGTCGATAAGCGGCAGGGTCTTCTCCAGGTTTGCATAATCACGCTCGTCATCATCAGCCACCAGCATAAACGCCGCACTGCGATACTTATTCTTATTAATAGTATATTCGTGCATGCTCACATCGCCGCTGCTGTTACCAAAGGAAAGTACCGGCTGACGCCCGATCTCCTGGCAGATATTGTAAACCTTGTTCATCTTCAGGTTCTTGATCATCAGTCTGTCTGTACGAATCACATCATCTGTGGATTTGAACACATAATCAAGACTGTCCTCACCGTTCTGCTCGGTTCCCTCCAGATATACATCCATACCGATGACATGGTCAGCCGGAATATCCAGCATACCCTCGATCAGCGTACGGCAGAGATAACGGTCACTGCCGCTGACCAGATAGATCGTAAAATCATTATCGTTGAGGTAATCGATCACCTCGATGATCGGCTCATAGAAAGCCTCACCGTAAGTCATACCCTCAAAGCCATCCACCTCACGAAGAAGGACCTCAGTCACAAAATCCGAGAACTCATTGAGAGTCATCCCCGCATAAGCACGGGCCGCCTGAACCGCATGCTGCATAGCCATGTCCTCGGGGAAAGAATTGTCAAGGGCACAATCCCTGATCAGACGGCCAACCCTCAGCATCTCCTCGTCCGGTGTGATGGAAGGATCCTCCAGAATACGCCAGGCCAGCATGTAGTATTCCAGATAAGTCGGGAAAAGCTCGCCATAGACAGTACCGTCCATATCGAACACAGCAACCCTGTCAACCTCCGGAATATAGTCCGGAGACTCCTCATCCGTAACCGCCTCAACATAATCGATCAGCGCATTGAGTGCCGGCGACTCCGGGTTCCACTGCGCAAAAACATCCTCATATTCAAACTCATCGACAGCTTCTTCCACAGCCGCTTCTGCTTCTTCCACAGCTTCGCCCGCTTCTTCCGCCAATTCTTCCACTTCATCCACTATCTCTTCAGCTTCACTATCCTGCACCTCCGCCGGCGCTTCCTCCGCCATATACGGAGAGGCCATTGAAAACGTCAGTACAAACGATAACATCAATGCTATTCTTTTTTTCATCTGTCAACCTCCTTAGATAATTTTATCGCTACCAATTGTATAACCAAAATTCCCAAACTGCAACAACAATAATGTACCGCCCGCAACCCTCCCGCCCGGAAAGGCCTACATTTCCCGCTGCGACAGAAAAAGCTCCACATCCTGCCCCACTCTGCCGCTGCGCCGGGGTATATCAGGCAGTGAACTGTTGTGCCTGCCCGAAGAGACAAGACGCCTAGAAGAACTTAGCCGCGAAGGCTCTCCTGAGCGGCGGCCCTAGTTCTTCT
>CADCPK010000263.1 GCA_902803215.1 uncultured Lachnospiraceae bacterium | reverse complement strand
CCGGTGACGCAGATGACCCAGGTGTCGATCCCGATCTGGCGCTGGAGGATCAGGGCGATGGTAGTGAGAATGAAGATGATGTAGCCGGCTCTCTCTTTGAAGGGAGACAGAACCTCGCGGTTGTCCTGACGGGTCTGGACTTCCTTGATGGCAACGACCGGCTTATCCGGGGCAAACTTAGAGGCAAAGAAGATGCAATAGATGATGACGCCGATGAGCATGGGCAGGCGGGCCTTCATCGGATCGGTAAGGCCGACCACATATTCGGTGTACTCATTGGCCTGCAGATAGCCGTTGAGCTCGGCAAACTGGGTGGCACCGGCGCCGAGAGGCAGAGCGGAGACGGTGGCAATGCAGATGATCGCCATGGGGAAGAGCGCCTTGGAGGGGCTGATGCCCAGCTCGTCGCAGCTGGCCATCATCAGAGGAGCCATGATGCCGAAGACGATGACGGAGCTCTGGATGAACTGGGAGAGCAGGGCGGCGATGAGAACATACCCCAGCATAACGCGGGTCAGGGAGCCTTTTGCGATCTTGTTGACGCTTGCCGCGCACTTCTTGACGAACTGTGTGCGGTTAAAGCCCGCAGCCACGATGAACATGGCCACGATCATGATGCCGTTGGCATTGCCGAAATAGGCAGCCGCCGTCGAGGCTTTCAGGCAGCCGGTCACGATGAACAGGACCATGCTGAGTAGCGCGGTCAGGCCCATGGGGAGCTTGCCCCAGATGTAGCTTGCCATGGTAAGGACGCAGATGATCAGACAGATGGTAAGGTGCGACATGATCTTTTCTCCTTTTCTTTATTCTTTTCTCGTTTTATACATAACGGCAGACATGATCTACCGCGATGTCCGAAAAACCGTAGGCCTCGGCCTTGGTGAGGCGCCCGTTGGCAACCTCGTGGATCTTCTGCAAAAGCTCCGCGCCCATCTCTTTGTAGGTCTTTTCCCCGCGAATGATGGCGCTGAGGTCCACATCCATATTGTCCTCCATCTTCTTGTAGGTGCGCTCGTTGGCGGTAACCTTCAGGACGGGGACGATGGCGTTTCCGGTCGGCGTTCCGCGGCCGGTGGTGAAGATCACCACCTGGCAGCCGCCCGCCACCATGGATGTGACGGAGGAGATATCATAGCCGGCGGTGTCCATGACGACGGCGCCATGCTTTGTGGGACGCGCGCCCTGCTCGAGGACTTCAACGACGGGACGGGTGCCGCCCTTCCGAATGCAGCCTAGGCTCTTCTCGTCCAGCGTGCTCAGGCCGCCCGCCTTGTTTCCCGGCGTGGGCTGACCGGCGCGGCAGTCCTGTCCGGCTGCCTTGAGATGCTCTTCATAAGCACGGCAGACCTCTATGATCTCGTTGTGAATCTTCGGAGTGGCCGCACGTTTGGCGACCACATGCTCGCCGCCGATCCATTCGATGGACTCGCTCATCATGCTGGTGGCACCCAGATCGACAAGCAGATCGCTCAGTTCGCCGACCGCGGGGTTGGAAGCAATGCCGGAGGTGGCATCGGAGCCGCCGCACTCAATGCCCATAAAGAGTTCGGAGATCGGGAAAAGTTCCTTCTGCTGCAGTCCGGCCTCGGCGGCCATTTCACGGGCAGCGCGAACAGCCTTTTCAATGGTTTTTAGGGTGCCGCCCTCGTCCTGGATGCCGAAGGACACCACGGGCTTGGAGGTCATCTTCTGAATTTTCTCGCGGAGCTTGTCATGACCTACCGTCTCACAGCCCAGACCGATAATAACCACGCCGTAAACGTTGGGATTACAGGCAAATCCGGTCAGCACCTTTTGACTCATGACGGTATTGGCCGCCACATCGGAGCAGCCGGTGTTGAACACAATGTTCACCGCGCCGCGCACCTGAGAGGCAACGATGCGGGAGCTCTCGCTTCCACAGGCGCAGGTGGGCAGGATCAGCACATGGTTGCGGATGCCGGGGCGCCCCTCGGCACGGCGATAGCCCCAGAACTTCAGGCCATCGTCGGTCTTTACGGCCCGGAAATCTTCTGCTTCCGACCCGTTATCCTCCACCATCTCGCTGTCATAATCCCGGGGAACACTGTGGATATTCTCGTGATTCACCAGATGACCAGCCGCGATGGCGCAATCCGTCTTGCCGATCAGTTCACCGTATTTGATGACTTCATCTCCCTCGGCCAAATCAGTAAGTGCGATTTTGTGACAGTATGGGATATCCTGTTTTGCCCGAATTATGAGTAGTTCGTCTCCTTTGCGGTAGACGACCTCTTCTCCTTCGGCGACCTCACTCACGCAGGTCACAACATTGTCGGATTCATCCATCAGCAGGGCGTTGATTCTCATCGTGCTCCTCCTCTGTTTTTCACGTTTTTCTGTCAAAAGTCTTTAACGCTGTCTTTACATTAGCATGGATACGTTATATAATCAATTTCATGGTTTTTATATATCTATTTATTTTATAAATAGTAAGGGGGCAGCTATGGAGCAGGACATGAAATATATCTATCAGGTGTATGTAGACGGCAGTTTTTCTGCCGCTGCGGAGCATCTGTACATGAGTCAGCCGGCACTCAGTCTGGCGGTGAAGAGAGTGGAAGAAACCGTAGGGGCAGAGCTTTTTGACCGGAGCCACCGTCCGCTGACGCTGACAGAGGCAGGTCAGGCGTATATCGATACGCTTCATTACATTCGCTATCTGGAGGAGGATCTCTCCCGCCGGATCGAGGATCTTCGCGGCCTGCAAACCGGAACGCTGCGTCTCGGCGGCACGCACTTTCTCAACTGCTATATCCTTGCACCGATCCTTGCTGACTTTACGGGAAAATACCCCGGTGTTCAGTTGGAACTGTATGAGGACAGTGCGGTGAAGCTTCAGGCCAGGCTCCAGAAGCGGGAGTTGGATCTCACCTTCAGCTGTGCACCGGAGATTGTGGAACAGTTTGAGCATAAGCCCGCATTCTACGATCATGTACTTCTGGCCGTGCATCAGGACATATCGCTGCCGCAGGAACTGGACACCCTCAGTCTCTGCGCAGAAGATATTTTGATACGACGGCATTTGGAGCCAAGCTGCCCGAAAGCTGACCTTCAATACTTCCACGACATAGACTTTATCCTCCTACGGGAAGGCAACAACCTCTACAGCCGCAGCAACCAGATGTTTCGGGAGGCGGGATTCACACCCAAAATAAAAATGACCATCTCACAGATGGTCACTTCCTATCGTCTGGCAGATAACGGTCTCGGCGCCGTTTTTGTCAGCGACCGTCTGGTTCGGTCCAAACGCTCGCATCTCCGCTTTTTCAAAATCAATTCCGACTATGCGGATCGTCTGTTTTATTTTCTGCTGCCAAAACGCGACTATACTCCCTTTGCTGTTCGCAGTTTCATTGATTTTGCCGCCGCGAACATCCCCCATCCCGGTTTTCATTTGGACTTGATATAAGAGAACCACTCTTCCCTTTTACTTCAGCATGCCAGATATCATTAGATTTAAATCAAAACGGGAACAGGGAATAGCACAGACAAAAACAAGAAAAACGCTGCAAGCAAAAAAGGGCCTGAATTCCGTAGTGAGAATAAAGCCCCTTCAATACCACCCGTAGTTAGACCGATTTCTTTTGGTGACTGTCTCTAACGTTGGCTCCTTTCACAGTCCGAAAACATCTCTTTCTCAAAAGAGTGAATTGGTTTTCTCTTTCATATTGCAACAAACCGTGAAAGCCCGAAAAACGCGTTTGTATTAGAACTCCATTAGAACTGGGGTAAGTGCGAAAAGTGAAGATGAAGAAAAAGTTCCGAAAACGCTTATTTCTAAGCAATTTCGGGACTTTTTTGGTGCACCAAACCGACAAAATCCGAACCAGATCTTCCCTATGGGAGACGGGTTCGGATTTTGTGTTTTCTACAGGAATCAGTATTTCTCCAACGGCGCACTCCGCCGTCCGGAATCCAAACCGCGAGGGCCATGAAAGAAGAATTCGAACTGATTATGGGATATCTATGCTGGCAAAAGAGAAGATGACGATCCATCTTTTCCCTTGAAAACACTGAATTGATAGAATAATATACGAGACGGTACAAATATCAATTGGTTAAAGAGTTTTCTTGTAAGGAAATCGTCTTTCGCGCGTCTAATAAACAGAGAGGGGGGAAAGCATGAGCGAGCAAAGCTTTGAACAAATCTATCAACAGTATTTTGAGCCGGTTTACCGCTATGCTCTTTCCCTAACTCTGGATGAACACCAAGCGGAAGAAATCACACAGGAAGCTTTCTTCAAGGCGCTGAAATCCATAAACAGTTACCGAAGTGAAAGCAGCATTAAAACCTGGCTTTGCACGATTGCGAAAAACACATATCTGTCAGAGCAGCGAAAAAAGAAAGCAGAGTCGCTTGAAGATCTGACAGAGCGTGTCGATGAATCAGCAGGGCCGGAAGAACAAGCAATCACTCACACGGAGAGTATTTATCTTCACCGCTTGCTCCACGATCTGCCGGAGCCGTACAAGGAAGTCTTTTCTCTGCGTGTATTCGCCCAACTCAGTTTCCGGGACATAGGCTCCTTGTTCGGAAAAAGCGAAAACTGGGCCTGCGTTGTATTTCACCGCGCACGAACAAAACTGCAAAACAAGGAGGATGTACGATGAACTTACCTTGCTCAGTAATCCGAGACTTGCTCCCGCTCTATACGGAAAACCTCGCCAGCGAGGAGAGTATGAATTTAGTGAAAGATCACTTGGCCGACTGTGTTGCTTGCCGTGAATATCTTGATGGTCTTCAGCAGCCAATGGAGCCGATCCCGGAAAGCGTTGCGCCAATCAAGCAGATAAAGAAAGAACTAAAAAAACGCCGGTGGCGGACCGCAGCGATAGCGGCTTTGTCTGTGTTCTTGATTCTGTTTGCATTGCTTGCGCGTATCACGCATGAAAACCCAATCCCATATAGCCCTGCGCTTCTGAGTGTCGATGGCGCTGTACCTTATGACCCTACAGAGGAAACCTTATACTCGGGCGCCGTACACATGGACTCACCGGACGGGTGGCAGACCGCCAATCCGGGACAGGCGCTGATTATCAATCGCAATGAACACGTTTCCGGTTCGGCAGCAGAGGTGTGTTTGGATGATGAAACCGGGGAATTAACTGTGTGTCTTCAATATTTCAGCACGCAGGCAGCCCTTGTCATCGATGATGTGGACGGCAGTTTTTCCATAGAGCATTACGACACCAAGGGCAGTAAAGATATTTTTTACCCTTTGCCGGATAGAGTCATCTACGGCTTTGGTCAGGAGCAGACCCTGTTGTGGGGCGAACCTATGAATGGAGGTGTTCAGATTCTTCCACGTCTCGTGCTGGCCTATTATGCACTCATTGCTATAGGCTTTGCTGCAATACTGGCAGTTCTCTGGATAGTATTTCGCAAGAAGAGCTTTAGCCCTGTTATTAGGCAACTCTGCTTTGTCCCTGTCGCGTATCTTTTAGGTCAGCTGTTCATAAAAGGCACGGAAACATTAAGCGTATTCCTCATGCGAGATTTGAGTCTGATTTGCATTGAAGCAACAGCATTTTATGTACTGCTTACACTAAGCTATCATGTGTGGTCTCAACACAAAAAAGATAATGAATAAGCACTCGGACGCGGCCAGCAGAAATGTTGGCCGCTATTCTCATGTTCTTTTTCAGGAGGAGGCGCGGATAATCATAATTCTTTTGATATCCATAGCTTTTTGATATATACTCTAAAAAAATCTTTCGTGAAACCATTTCCTCGGTTCCAGTCATCTTATAAGTGACGGCCGTTAAATGTGACAAAGGTGGTGGAAAAGTGAATGATGTATCTGCCTTACGCGCTTTGAAGCGCGGGGATGAGAAAGCACTTGAATGGATAATAGACCGATATTCTTCTTAT
>CADCPK010000262.1 GCA_902803215.1 uncultured Lachnospiraceae bacterium | reverse complement strand
CCGTCAGCGAAAGCTCTTCCATATTCTGAAATACAGCTCCGGTTTTCTGACCGGAGCCGAACTTGCACGTCGGCTGAACGTCTCGGAGCGTACAATCCGCTATGATATCGAAGCCATCAACCGCTCCTTTTGTTCGGGCAATGCCTGTATTCAATCCGTTCGCAGCAAAGGGTTTCGCTTTCTGGAATCCCCGGCTCCGGAAATGGAAATCCAGACCGGAAGCGGCGACTACACCGGTGATGACCGGATCCGGCATCTGGTTATGAAACTGTGCCTGGCTGAGAGCCCGATCCTTCCGGAGGATCTGGAGGAAGATTTTCATATCAGCAGGCCGACTCTGGACAGCGACCTGCGTCTTCTGAGGCACCGCTATTGTCACGGCTATCCTTACCTGACATTTATCAGGGATAACTCAGGAATCCGTTTTGCGCCGGAAGAGCAGAAAATCCGTGAAACGATGAACCGCCTGCTGATGTCCGGCTGGGACTATGCCGCAGACCGGAATCCCTATTATTCCTTTCCGATTTTTGAAAAACAAAAGGCAGAATTCGCAAAGACGGCTGTATCCCGTCGCCTGCGGGAGGCGGGAATCACCATCGACGATCCCTCCAAGGTCTCGCTGACCTTTGCCCTTGTCATCATGGATCTCAGAGTCCGCGCGGGCTTTGTTCTTCCCGATTTTCCGGCTCTGCCCCCGGGATATGAACGCGCTTACGGCGCTGTCTGTGCGATTTTTCAGGATCTGGAAAATGAATGGCGCGCTTCTTTCGGCCGGTCTGAAAAAGATTATATCTGCCTGAAAGTCCTTTCCGGCCAGCTGCCTTCTTATCCCGATCCGGCTTCGCCGGACCTGCCGACAGACAGTCCGGTGAACCTCAGGGATATTGCCAGAGAGTTTCTGAAGAACATCCGCGATTGCTTTGGTCTGGATTTTTCCGCGGATGTCAATTTCCTGAATATCCTTCTCCACTACATTTATCAGCTTTCGCTTCCGGTTTCACCTGCCATGGCCGAAGAGGACAGTGATCAGGTCAAGATCCGTCTTCTGATCGAGTACGAGATCGCCGGTCTTTTTGAAGAGCTTTCCGAATCCTACTTTCACCGCTGCCTGAGCAGCAGGGAGCTGTACCTTCTGTCTTCATGCGTCCACGGAGCTCTGGAAAAACTTCAGGATACACACCCGGATCGAAAGATCCGGACTGTCCTGTGCTGCCACAGGAACATGCCGGCTGCCTGGGTCATTCAGAAACGAATTCTGGCGGTATTCAAAAGCTATCTGCTTCTGACCGAAGTACTTCCGGTCAATCTGGCGAACTCCTATGATTTCAGTCATACAGAACTGCTTCTTTGTACCGTCGACCGTCCTGTTACGACACAGCCGGGCCTCAAAACCATATTTCTCTCTTCACCGGATACCTATGCTGATTATCCAAAGATCTCCTCCTACATACGGAGCAAACAGCTGCACAGTATCTGTACGGTGCCGGGCGTCAATCCGCAGGACCTGATGGAGACCGCATTCTGGCACGAAAAATGCTCCTTCCGCAGTTCCCAATCCGTGATCGGCACCTGCGCTGAGGATTTCATACACACCGGGCTTGTCCCCGAAGAATTTGCCGCGGATATCCGAAAGCGGGAACGCATTTCTTCCGCTGCGTTAAGAAGCGGCATTGTCTTCCTGTATTCACTGGTCCCGTCCAAAGAGACCAGGCTGTCCGTCATGCTCCTGGAAAAACCTGTATCCTGGAATACCCATAAAATTCATATCGCCGTCACAGCCGCGTTCCGTCCGGAGCACAGGCGGCTTCTGTTTCTTCTCCTGAACATTTTTTATCATGAGCACCTTGATCCGGCAGATATGAAACAAATCCGGACTAAAGAGGACTTTTGCGAGCTGTTCCGGTATCTGCTTCAGCGCGATGCTGACAGTCGTATGGATCGCGGTTTTTCGGAATAAAAACAGCACTTTCTATAAGCCGGCGGAGTTCAAGGAAGCTTCCGCTGTGCGGGCATATCGGCAAGAGTGAAATAGTGAAGTAAATATAGAAAATTGTTCATTGAGGGGCACTTAAAAGCTTCTCCTTTGAAAGAACAGAAACCTACATCCTACCCATGCTGTCAGACGCACAAAAAGCTGCGGGGAGACCTTTATCCATCATGCTTTCACCATGGTCGCCGCCGGCCTTCATGAAAACAAATGAAAGCAGGATCGGCGGAAGCTTAAAAAAAGAGTATTATTCTTTTTGGGCGGCATATATATGCCGTTATATTAAGGAATTTGTGGACCGGGGATTCAGGGTGAAGCGCATTTCACTCCAGAATGAGCCAAAAGCCTGGCAGACCTGGGATTCCTGTGTGTTCACAGCTGAGGAAGAGAAAAGCTTTCTTAAGGTGATGAATCGGGCGCTGAAAGAGCACGGTCTGTCCAATGTCGAGGTGTTTTTCTGGGATCACAACAAGGAGCGTGTGTTTGAGAGAGCCCGCAGTGTGATCGACGATCAAACCAAAGAAATGGTCACAGGCGCAGCATGCCATTGGTATAGTGGCGACCATTTTGAGAGCCTTGATCTGATGCGCAAGTATTACCCCGGACTTAAGCTGATCATGTCTGAGAGCTGCATTGAATACAGCATTTATGAAAAGGACGATAAAGCGAATGCATTTTGTCTTTCCCATGAGATCATAGGGGATCTCTCCCATGGAATTTCCTCATTTGACGAGAATAGGATGTTAACAATTACGCCCAGATTAACCAGAAGTATAGATATCCGGTCATCACTGCAACTAATGTGTAGGGAAGACCTATTCGCATAAAATCTGTAAACGACACCTGATATCCTTCTTTTCTAAGCATTCCCACAGCGGCAATATTAGCAGATGCACCAATAGGAGTAATGTTTCCGCCTAAGGTAGCACCGGACAGCAACCCGAAGTACAGAAGATACGGTTCAATCCCCAGCGTAGCCGTTACAGCCGTCAAAACAGGCAGCATAGTCGCCACATAAGGGATATTATCAACAAAGGCAGAAATAAGCACGGATCCCCAAACTACGATTGTATATAACAGGAAGATATTATTACCACCGAGTTTAACGATCAGACCTGCAAAATCATCGATGATACCAACATTTGTCAGTCCACCGATTACTACAAACAAGCCTGTAAGAAGCCCAAGTGTTTCAAAGTCCAGATTCTTTACGGCTGCGATGGCTTTATGTGCCTTTCTCGCTTGAATGAAATCAATCAAGATAGTGACAATTGCCAATGAGCAGCATATAATGCCATTGATCATCTGTGGCGCATCCGGGATAAATGAAGCAGTGATGAGGGCCGCAACCATAAGAAGCAGCATTACTGTCGGAACATAGTTACTGACAGCTGTT
>CADCPK010000261.1 GCA_902803215.1 uncultured Lachnospiraceae bacterium | reverse complement strand
ATTTTTGTGATCTGCTGTATTCCGATCGTAACGATCGGGCCTGCTCTCACGGCGCTCTTTTATATGACAATGAAAATGGTGCGCAACGAAGAATCCTATATCATCCGCGGATTCTTCCATTCCTTCAAGCAGAACCTCAAACAGGGCATCATCATCAATCTGATCATGCTTGCCGCAGGTTTCCTGCTCTGGCTCGACATCAGGATCGTCGGCACTTCGCTGCAGGGAACCATGAAGAGCGCAATGACCATTCTTATGCTGATGATGGCTTTCATCTATGTGATGGTCTTCATCTATGTATATCCCGTGCTGGCAAAGTTTTTCAACACGATCAGAAACACGTTTTTCAACTCGCTGCTGATGGCTATCCGTCATCTGCCGCAGACTATTCTGATGATGGTCGTTTCGGTACTGCCGGTCGCGATACTCTACATTCCCGAGCCCATGGCCACGATCCAGTCCATACTGCTGCTGCTTCTTATCCTCATGGGATTTTCGACGATCGCCTACTGCAATTCGTTCTTCCTGGTGAAGATATTTGACAATTATATCCCCAAGGATGGCGATTCGGACGATGACAGCGGAGCTCAGGGTGAACTGATCGAAGACTCCACGATGGAGGCTGCCATAGGCGGAAACGGCATTCCGAACGAGAATACAGACCAACAAGAAAGTACAGGTGAATAATATTTGCAAAGCAAGTTATCCAGAGACAAGCTGATCATCCTTTATGTTTTGGACTTATCGGGAAAAGAGCTCAGCAATTCGGTTCTGTCGGAGCTCATTTTGGAGATGGATGACACCAATTATTTTCGGCTTCAGGAAGCGATCAACGGGCTGGTCGAGTCGGGGCTGATCAGTATGCGGCAGACGCCGGGAACTTCTCACTACAGGATCACTCCGGACGGCACCAGGACGCTCAACTACCTTAAAGAAGAGATCAATCAGGAAACGTGCGATCGTCTTTCTGAGCTGATGGGCGTAAAGGCCGGGCCCGAAGAAGACGGATTATGCTCCCCCGCGGAGTACTACAAAACACCGGGCGGAAGTTATGAGGTCCGCTGCCGGATAGCGCAGAACAATATCTCTCTGATCGACCTGACGATGCGTGCACCGTCGGAGGAGGCTGCGGAAGCGATATGCCTCAATTGGCCGGGAAAGGCAAACAAAATATACGAAACGTTAATGGAGGAGCTCATCTGAAGCTCCTCCACTTTATTTCTCTCCGCGTATTTTCTGCAGATATTCTTTTATTGTTTTTTCATAACCCAGGTCACCGGGGTCATAAAACCTCTCGCCCCTGATCTCGTCGGGAAGGTACTGCTGTTCCACGTAGTGGCCCGGATAATCGTGCGCATATTTGTATCCGATACCGTGCCCCAGCTTTTCGTGTCCTCCGTAATGCGCATCCTGGAGATGCACCGGAACAGTGGTTCTGACCGACTTGACCGAATCCATTGCGGCAAAGATCGCGTTGACCGCGGCATTGCTTTTCGGCGCACATGCCATGTATGTGGCTGCCTGGGCCAGAATGATCTGCGACTCGGGCATGCCGACGCGTTCTACCTCCTGCGCCGCCGCCGATGCCACACAGATGGCCATGGGGTCTGCATTTCCGATATCCTCGGATGCCAGGATCATGATCCTGCGGGCGATAAAACGAACATCCTCCCCCGCATAGAGCATCTTTGCCAGATAATAGACCGCTGCATCGGGGTCGGACCCGCGCATGCTCTTGATGAAGGCGGAGATGATGTCGTAGTGATTGTCTCCCTTTTTGTCATAATTGATGACACGCTTCTGTATACACTCCGAGGCAACGTCAAGCGTGATGTGAATGAGCCCGTCATCGCTGCGAGGTGTGGTAAGAATGCCCAGCTCGATCGCATTCAGTGCAGCCCTGGCATCCCCGCCGGCCATGTCCGATAAGAATTCGAGCGCATCGTCATCGATCGTCGCTCTGTAGGCACCCAGTCCCTTTTCCATATCGTTCACCGCCCGCAGAAGAAGGACACGGATGTCCTCGTTCGAGAGAGGCTTAAGTTCGAAGATGATCGACCGGGAAAGCAGCGCGCTGTTCACCTCGAAGTAGGGATTTTCAGTCGTGGCACCGATCAGGATGATCGTGCCATCCTCCACAAAAGGAAGCAGGTAGTCCTGCTGCCCCTTGTTAAAGCGGTGGATCTCGTCGATAAACAGGATGGTCTTGCGGCCGTACATGCCCAGTGTGTCCTGCGCGGCCTTCACCACTTCTTCCATATCCTTCTTGCCCGCCGCCGTGGCATTGATCTGGGTAAATTCTGCGCTGGTCGTGTTGGCGATCACCTTGGCCAACGTGGTCTTGCCGGTTCCCGGCGGTCCGTAAAAGATGACCGACGTCAGTTTGTCCGCCTTGATGGCGCGGTAGAGCAGCTTATCTTTGCCCACGATATGCTGCTGCCCCACCACCTCTTCGAGGGCAGCGGGGCGCAGTCTGGAGGCAAGAGGTGCTTCTCTGTCCAAAGTCTTTGATTTTGCGTATTCAAACAGATCCATTCGGTTTCCTCAGCCGTTCCTTCTTTTTAATGCTTCGTATCTTCTCTCGATCTCCGCCATGGCACCGTCTTTGCCGATCTTGCTCGTATCCAGATAAAGATCGTAGTAGGCAGGGTCGGTCCACTCTTTGCCGGTGAATCTGCGGCAGTACTCGAGTTTGCGTTTATCGTCCTTGCGCATGAACTTTTCGAGTTCTTTCTCGGTACCGCTCATTCTCTCCTTGGCGTCCTTAATGCGGAATTCCCAGGAGGCATGGATGAATACCCTGAGCACGTTGGGAAATTCCCTCTCGTTAAGGATAAAGTTTCCGCACCGGCCGATGATCACGCAGGACTCGGTCTCGGCGAGCTCTCTGATCGTCTTTGCCTGGAAATTGAACAGATTCTCATCGGAAGTAAAGTGCTTGCTGTCCGGCGGAAGCACTTCTTTGGAATAAGTGCCCGTCTTTGCGCCGAACAGAGGCGGCTTTGCGCTGGAGTACTCATCCACCCTGCCGAACAGCTGCGGATGAATGCCGCTCTCGTCCGATGCCAGACGCGGGATGTCTTTATCATAGTAGGCGATCCCCAGTTTATCTGCCAGATTGATGCCGATCGTGCGGCCTCCGCTGCCATATTCACGGGCTATCGTAATTACATAGTTATTCATATGAAATTAACCTCCTACTCTCCAAGATATGCCTTCTGAACTGCCTCGTTGTGAAGCAGATCGTCCGCTATTCCCTCCATGGTGATCGATCCGGTCTCCATGACATAGGCACGGTCTGCGATAGAGAGCGCCTTTTTGGCGTTCTGCTCTACCAGAAGGACTGTTGTACCGCTGTCGCTTACGACCTGGATAATATCAAATATCTCGTTGACAAAAATGGGAGAAAGACCCATGGAAGGCTCGTCCATGACGATCAGCCTCGGCTTGCTCATCAGGGCCCTGCCCATGGCCAGCATCTGCTGCTCGCCGCCCGAAAGAGTGCCGGCCCTCTGGCCGCGGCGTTCCTTAAGACGCGGGAAGCGCTGATAGACCATCTCCAGGCTCTCTTCTATCTCATTTTTGTCCTTGCGGGTAAAAGCACCCATCTTTAAATTGTCATACACGCTGAGCTGCGAAAAGACCCTTCGTCCTTCGGGGACATGGGCGATGCCCATCTCGACGATCTTGTGCGCAGGTACTTTGGTGATATCCTTTCCCTCAAACACGATCGAACCCTGCTTGGCGGGAAGAAGGCCGGTGACGGTCTGCAGCGTGGTAGTTTTTCCCGCGCCGTTCGCGCCGATCAGCGCTATGACCTCTCCCTGATCGACCTTGAAGGATATCCCTTTCAGTGCATGTATCACGCCATAATACACGTGAAGATTATTGACTTCCAGCATTGCCATGAAGATACCCTCCTATTCTCCCAGATATGCGGCTATGACGGCCGGATCGCTGAGCACTTCGGATGTGACGCCCTGCGCGAGCGTTCTGCCGAAGTTCAGCACGGTAAGTTTCTCGCAGATGCCTGCCACGAGCTTCATATCATGCTCGATCAGCAGTATCGTCATGTCAAACTCGTCACGCACAAACCTTATGGTCTCCATCAGCTCAGCTGTCTCGTTGGGGTTCATGCCTGCCGCAGGTTCGTCCAGAAGAAGAAGCTTGGGCTCGGTGGCAAGCGCTCTGGCTATCTCGAGCTTACGCTGTTTGCCGTAGGGGAGATTGCCGGCCATGAGGTCGGCCTCCTTGTCAAGATCGAACACTTTGAGGATGTCCATGGAGCGTTCGTCCATCGTGTTCTCTATCTCGCGGTACCTCGGCAGCCTGAGGATGCCTGTGAGAGCGGAATATTTATAATGGTTGTGAAACCCTGCTTTGACGTTGTCCAGCACAGGCATGTCTTTAAAAAGACGGATGTTCTGGAACGTTCTGGCGATGCCGGCACGGTTGATCTCGATCGTGCTCTTTCCGGTGATGTCCTTTCCGTCCAGACGGATGATGCCCTCTGTCGGTTTGTACACGCCGGTCAGAAGATTGAACACGGTCGTCTTTCCGGCGCCGTTCGGGCCGATCAGGCCGTACAGTTCGCCTTTTTCTATATTCAGATTAAAATCATCGACGGCGTGAAGGCCGCCAAAGGAGATGGAGAGCTTTGTTACATCGAGCATTGCCATTTTCATCTCCCCCCTTCTGCATCTGATCCATGCTTTTTCCATAGCCGCTCGCGCATTCTGCTGCGGAAATCGAGCGAAGCCGGAGCCCAGTTGAACAGCATGATGACGATCAGCACGATGGCGTAGATCAGCATACGATAGTTGTTCAGGAATCTGAGCATCTCGGGAAGCGCGGTTAGAATGACCGCCGCGATCATGGAGCCGGTCATATTTCCGATACCGCCGAGAACGACAAATACCAGGATCAGAATGGATGTGTTGTAGTCAAATTTTTTGGTGTTGAGTGTAGCCAGATTGTGCGCATAGAGCACGCCTGCCACGCCGGCAAGAGCAGCCGACACCGAAAATGCCAGAAGTTTGTACTTTGTCACCGGGATGCCGATGGATTCGGCAGCGATCCGGTTGTCTCTTGTGGACATGATGGCACGTCCGCTGCGGGAATTGACCAGGTTCTGCACCACGATCAGAGTGATGATGATCAGAATGACCCCGATCGTAAATGTGGAGTTCTTGGGTGTTCCGGATATGCCGAGCGCACCTTTGACGATCTGACGGCCGGTGGGTTCCATGTTCAGGTCCATCGCGCTTGTGGTGCTGAAATGCAGTCCGTGGCTGTCGACGCCGACATAGAGCACATTGAGCAGGTTTTTGATGATCTCACCAAACGCAAGTGTAACGATGGCCAGGTAGTCGCCTTTCAGCCTCAGTACGGGGATACCGATCAAGATGCCGAATACTCCCGCAAACACTGCTCCGACAAGGATCGCAAGGATAAATCTGGGAAGGTCGGGCATGGAATCTCCGACCACGTTGGAAAAGAACGCGCTGGAATAGGCACCGATGCACATAAAGCCGGCATGCCCCAGGCTGAGTTCTCCCGAAATGCCGACCACCAGGTTGAGCGAAAGCGCAGCGATCACGTACACGCAGAGCGGCACAAGAAGGCCTTTCAGAAGGCTGGAGATATGCCCTGTGGCGATCAGGGTCTGCATTATGGCAAATACCACGATCACGATGCCGTAATTGAGCAGACTTTTTCTCAGAGATTTTCTGCGCATTCGGCGGATAATTTCCTGATTATTCTGTTTTTCGTTCATGCTGTCACCACCTTACACTTTTTCCTGAATGTTCTTGCCGAACAGACCGGTCGGTTTAACCAGAAGCACTATGATCAGGACGGCAAAAACGATAGCGTCCGACACCTGCGAGGAGATGTACGCCTTGCTGAGGATCTCGATGACACCCAGCAGGATACCGCCGATCATTGCCCCGGGGATGGAGCCGATGCCCCCGAATACGGCAGCGACAAACGCTTTGATGCCGGGCATGGCGCCTGTATAGGGAGTGACGATTGGGTAAGCAGAACAAAGAAGCACTCCGGCCACTGCCGCCAGCGCCGAGCCGATCGCAAAGGTGAGGGAGATAGTGCCGTTGACGTTGACTCCCATCAGCTGCGCGGCGTCCTTATCTTCGGATACCGCCTGCATGGCGTGTCCCTGTTTGGTCTTATTTACGAACATTGTCAGGCAGACCATGATGACGACAGACGCCAGTATGGTCACGATAGTTGTTCCGCTGATGATCAGCTGCCCTCCTGCAAGAGAGAGGGAGGGGATCTTGATCACATCCACGAACGTTTTGCCGTCTGCTCCGAAAATAAGCAGCGCAATGTTCTGCAGAAGATAGCTGACGCCGATAGCCGTGATCAGGACCGCCAGCGGAGATGACGCTTTACGAAGCGGTCTGTAAGCCACTTTTTCGATGGTGATGCCAAGCAGGGTGCAGACTGCCATTGCGATGATGATCGCAAGTATTCCGGGCACACCTGCCTTTGTGAGAAGCATCAGTACGACGTACGCTCCTACCATGATTACATCGCCGTGTGCGAAGTTAAGCATTTTTGCGATGCCGTATACCATCGTATAGCCGAGGGCGATGATCGCATAGACGCTGCCAAGGCTGATACCATCTTTCAAATATGTAAGAAAACTCATTTATGCACCTCTTTGCCCGCTTATTTATATCAGTAAAAAAGGGGGCGGTCCCGGCAAAACCGGTGACCGTCCCCTTAATATTACCCGGCAATTATCACTTTACGGTTTTAGTCCATTGCCACATATTCGCCATTTTCAATCACAACTGCCTTCGGCTCTTTCTCGGGCTCGCCTGTAGCTGCGTCCCAGGTGATGGTTCCGGTAAGTCCTTCTACGGTGATGTTGCCCATGGAAACCTTAAGAGCTTCGCACAGATCGGATACGCTCATGTCCGGTGTAGCGCCGGCATCTTCAAGAGCGGCCTTGATCGCATAGATTCCGTCATACGCATCTGCGCCGAACTGGATCGGAACGAGTCCGTCGTAAGCTTCTTCGTATGCTTTTACAAAGTTCTGTGTCATCTCATCCTCTGCGTTCGGTGTGAACGGGGTAAGAAGCATCAGACCTTCTGCGAGAGAAGTATCAAAGTTTTCTACGGTAAGGATTCCGTCCATACCGTCACAGCCGAAGAATTTCGGTGCAAAGCCCATATCGGAAGCCTGTTTGAGGACAAGCGCTGCTTCCTGATAATAGAAGGGAAGGAATACCAGCTCTGCGCCGCCGTCTTTTGCTTTGTTCAGCTGTGCGGAGAAGTCGGTTCTGTTCTCGGAGAATGCTTCGTTGGAAACGATCTCGATTCCCTGACCTTCGGCTTCTGCTACGAAGCTCTCCATGATACCTGTGGAATAGGGATCGGAGCTGTCATAGATGATGCCGACTTTTGTGGCAAGCTCATGCTCGCCGATGACCTGTGCGGATTTTGCACCCTGTGCGGGATCGGAGAAGCAGACACGGAAAGCATTCTCATTTACGATGCAGTCCACTGCGGATCCTGACGGGGTAAGAAGGAACATGTTGTCGTTGGCTGCCTCACCGCCTACTGCGATGCAGGGAGCGCTGGTGACGGTTCCGAGAAGTATCTGCATTCCTTTATCTTTAAGGTCGTTGTATGCATTTACGGATTTTTCTGCATCGTGCTCATCATCTGCAGAGATAAACTCGACCTGATATCCGTTGATGCCGCCTGCCGCGTTGATCTCGTCAACCGCAAGCTGTGCGCCGTTCATAACGGAGATCCCGTAAGCTGCCGCTGCGCCGGTGACCGGTCCGATTCCGCCGATGACAAACTTCTCATCCTCTGCAAATACCGGAGAAACTGCGGTAAGCACCATTGCCGCTGCTGCGCATACACTGATAACTCGAGTCAGTTTTTTCATATCATTTCCTCCTTTATCTGAGCAAACGAATGCGTGCCCTTCTTTTGTTGCTTCCTTGGGCCGCTTTTGCTCTTCATCACTTTAACGCTCTAATTATAGCATTGTACGATGGGGCTTGCAAGATAAAGTTTTTTGGGGAAACAAACGGAAACACACGGGGACCGTCCCCGTGTGTTTCCGTTTGTTTCTCTTATGCTACCGCTTTCTTAGCGATCTCTGCAAGAGCTGCAAAGCCCTCTGCGTCGTTGACTGCCATCTCGGCAAGCATCTTTCTGTTGATGTCGATGTTTGCGACCTTGAGGCCGTGCATCATCTGGCTGTAGGAGATGCCGTTCATTCTGGCTGCTGCGTTGATCCTTGCGATCCACAGCTGTCTGAACTGGCGTTTTTTCTGCTTACGTCCTGCATATGCGCTTGCGAGAGCTCTCATAACGGACTGTTTTGCGATTCTATACTGTTTGGAGCGTGCTCCTCTGTAGCCTTTTGCCAGTTTCAGAACACGATTATGTTTTTTCTTTGCGTTCAAGCCGCCTTTAATTCTTGCCATTTTCTATATCCTCCTGTTCTTCTCTATCGAATCCTGATTATAAGTACGGTAATGCTTTCTTCATATTCTTTACGTTCGTAGGATCAACAACAGTAGATTTTCTCAGATTTCTTTTTCTCTTCTGGGATTTCTTGGTAAGGATATGGCTCTTGTATGCTTTATTACGAACTAATTTGCCGGCACCTGTCTTTTTGAAACGCTTAGCTGCTGCTCTGCAAGTTTTGATTTTTGGCATTTTTGTATCCTCCTGTCTTTGTATCTCGCCTTTAACGTTTTTCAGTTAAAAACATCGTCATGCTCCTGCCTTCCAGCTTGGGAGCTTTTTCCATGACCGCAACATCCGAGAGCATCTCGGCGAACTGTTCGAGAACCTTGCGTCCGCCGGCCATATGTGCCATCTCTCTTCCGCGGAAACGAAGGCTTACCTTTACTCTGTCTCCTTTGGTCAGGAATTTGCGGGCAGTGTTTGCCTTGGTATTAAGATCATT
This sequence comes from uncultured Lachnospiraceae bacterium, assembly GCA_902803215.1. Classification (GTDB taxonomy): domain Bacteria; phylum Bacillota; class Clostridia; order Lachnospirales; family Lachnospiraceae; genus Blautia_A. Next base: position 16,237 of record CADCPK010000261.1, on the reverse strand, counting down.
TGTATCGATGTTCGGTGAAAGACGAACTTCTTTAATTTCGATCGTCTTCTGCTTTTTGCGGGCTTCCTTTTCCTTGCGCGCCATCTCATAACGATATTTACCGTAGTCGATGATCTTGCACACCGGTGGTTTTGCCTGAGGCGCAATCTTGACCAGATCAAGACCTGCCTCCTGTGCTTTTGCCAAAGCATCCCGCGAAGAAACGATACCGAGCTGTGCTCCATCCGGACCGATCAGACGTACTTCTCTGTCTCTGATCTGTTCATTAATCATGTAATTGCTAATTGTCTTGCACCTCCAACCTTTGATAAAAATTATGATCTTTATGCCCTGTGAACATTTCTGTCCGCAAAAAAAGTGCGGATACAGAGATCCGCACTTTTGCATACAAAATAAGCCCTTTAAACGACCTGATAATTCTGTATTAACCCGAGTCACTCATTTGTGCTAAGGTGAGAGCGGAAACTCTGCTTTGATTTCACGTACCCGAATACCTTAACACAGAAAAGCGCCCGTGTCAACCATTATTATCTGTTTTTAAGAAAATCAGGAATCTGGATATCTTTCTTCTGCACCGTGCTGGTCGGGCGCTTGCTGTTGAACGGAGTAGCGTTCATGGTCGGCAGCGTGTACGACGGAATTGAAGGCGCCGGTGACGGAGAAGAAGTCCTGGTCGGTGCTGTGTAGGACGAATTGGCGGGAGCTGTATAAGTGCTCGCCGGTCTTCTGTTCCTGTCAAACATGGAACTGCGCGTCTCGCGGGCCGGAGCCTGAGTGTTGGCATCGGTAAGTCCGGTAGCGATAACGGTGATACGGCAATAGTCTGCGATCGTATCGTCATACATTGCACCGAAGATGATGTTGGCATCTTCGCCTGTGAGTTCCTGTACATAGCTTGCGGCGTCATTTGCATCCATAAGGGAAATATCGCCGGAAATGTTGATGATAACGTGGGTAGCACCCTCGATGGTGGTCTCGAGCAGCGGGGAAGCAACAGCCATCTGAACCGCTTCCATAGCCTTGTCGTCGCCGCGGGCCTCGCCTATACCGATATGCGCAATGCCTTTGTCGGTCATGACGGTCTGTACATCGGCAAAGTCGAGGTTGATGAGTGCCGGCAGATTGATCAGGTCTGTGATACCCTGAACAGCCTGCTGCAGAACTTCGTCTGCTTTTCTGAGTGCCTCGGGCATGGTAGTCCTGCGGTCTACGATCTCGAGAAGTTTATCGTTGGGAATAACGATCAGCGTATCAACCGCCTTTTTGAGGTTTTCGATACCGCTGAGAGCGTTGTTCATGCGGGTACGTGCCTCAAAGCGGAAAGGCTTGGTCACGACACCGACTGTAAGGATTCCCATTTCTTTTGCTGCAGCCGCAATGACCGGAGCAGCGCCCGTACCGGTTCCGCCGCCCATACCGCAGGTGACGAACACCATGTCGGCGCCGTCCATAAGCTGTTTGAGCTCTTCGATACTCTCTTCTGCCGCCTTCTGGCCAACCTCAGGCTGCGCACCGGCGCCAAGACCTTTGGTGATCTTTTCGCCGATCTGAAGAACGGAGGGGGCTTTGCACAGGGTAAGAGCCTGTTTATCTGTATTTACACCGACAAATTCGACTCCGCCGATCGCTTCCTCAACCATTCTGTTTACTGCGTTATTCCCGGCACCGCCTACGCCAATGACGATTATCTTGGCAGATGACTCAGCCTCGTTTGTCATAATCTCTAACACCGGACATCCTCCTTTTATCTTAATAGACAGTAATTTTATTCTGTCCCCTTTTGTAATATTTTGTCACATATACATTATCATACTTTTTTTTCATTGATTTATCAACAGTTAATTTCAATTTTTTTACAAAATTCTTATATTTGGAAATGATAAGGCCCCGGAAGCTTCCGGAGCCTTATCGTTTTTGGTCTTTTTTTACCAATAAATGCCTTCATACAATGCGTCATAGTAGGATTCGTCATAGATCCCGCCGTCTTCCTGAGACTCTTCTGTATATTCCGAATACGATTCGTCATAAGATTCGTCGTAGGACTCTTCGTTATAACTGTAATCCTGCTCCTCTTCTGCATATACATCTGCATTATCGGAAGCTTCCGCATCGGCCTGTGTCTCCTCCGAATTCGGATCGTCATTAAAATAACTGCTGAGAGAATCAGCCGGAGACTCGCCGGATTCCGTGCTGCCGGTGTTGGGACCCACATAATTTCCGTTGCGGTCATACTCGCCGGTCCAGGTGAAGACGCCCGCCTCGTCGTACCCTCCGGTCCAGTCTCCCAGTGCGGCGAACGAAGCTTCGTCAGGCGCGGCGCCCACGTAATTACCGTTGGCATCGTACTCTCCGCTTCCGGTGAAGTCGCCCTCACCGTCATAACCGCCCGGCCACTTTTCGAGTGCGTTTTCGAAATCGGAAAGAGGCGGCGGACCGACAAATTTCCCTCTCTCGTCGTACTCACCCTCGCCGGTATACTCGCCGTTTGCGTCGTAGCCGCCGGTCCAGGTGGTCGTCGTCTGTGACACGATATCGTTTCCGGCCGGTTCGAAGGTCACCTGTTTTGCGGTGTCGGTGACACTTTCCAGGTGCAGCGTTCCCTCTTTCCCGTCGAGCAGGGGAAGGATAGCCTGCGCCCTTGCCATCTTTTCCTCGATGTTTTCATTTCTTCCGAGGTTCACCGTCACTTTATCGTAAACCAGGCTTACCTGCCCTTTTTCGTTAAAGCTGACATAATCGGGCAGAGATTCATCTTTCTGAAAGATCGTTGCGAGGGTCACCGCCGCATTCAGTACGGTCTTTCCTTTGATCGGGAGCTTTTCGTTCTCGACCACTTTGCTCACCTGCACGCCGTTGAAATACGGGATCTGTTCCTCCCTGTTCAGGGAAGCATCGACAAATTTCCCGTTCCTGTCAAAGTAGACATAGCTGTCCAGGTAGCTTATACAGCCGACAGGTTTCCTTTCGTCAAAATTGATGGACAGCGTATCTTTGGAAAGCTGAGTGACGGTCCAGCCATCGACAAGGTACCTGTCTTCCACCCCGCTTTCGGAGCAGAAGAAAGGGGCAAGCACGGTGTTACCCGCGAACGGCCCGCTGAGGACCATGTCCTTTACTTCCTCGTCACTGTACTTTGTATTCCCGTGGATCTCTACGCTTTTTACTTCATACGTTGTGAAGAAGACCATCCCGCCGGCGATCAATGCCAGGACAAGCAGTCCCGATATCCAGAAAAATATCTTTCCTCTTCTCATAATTTACGAACGTATTCCTTAAACATATCCCCGCGCTGTTCATAGTTTTCAAACTGTCCCCAGCTGGCGCATGCCGGCGAGAGAAGACAGGCATCGCCGGGTTTGGAAAGTTTGTGACATACCTGCACCGCTTCTTCCAGGTTATTGCAAAGAATAATATCGGAGAATCCCAGACGGAACGCTGCGTCTCTGATCTTCTCACGGGTCTGGCCGATCAGTACAAGGTGTTTGACCTTTCCGCCGAAGGAGCGGATCCACTCATCATAGTCGGAACCTTTGTCGAATCCTCCGGCGATCAGGAGTGTCGGTCTGTTCATCGCCTGTATGCCTTTTATCGCCGCATCGGGGTTCGTCCCCTTGGAGTCATTGTACCAGGCTACTCCGTCCTTCTCTTCGACAAACTCTATTCTGTGTTCCACCGCGGTAAATTCGCAGATGCTCTTTCTGATCTCATCGACCGGCACACCGTAGGCGTATGCCATGAGGGATGCTCCCATCACGTTCTCGTAGTTGTGATTGCCGAGGAGCTTAAGATCTCCGGTACGCACCAGGCTTATTTCTTCGGGCTCTCCTTCTTTTTCTCCCTGCGGCAGCACTTTGAGGACGATCTCGTCGCCTCTCAGGAACGCTCCTTCGAGTTTATCGGGCAGTTCTCTTACGCTGCTGAAGAAGAGGACATGCGGAGTCGTCCGCAGTGCGAAGGCTCTCAGCTCATCGTCCTCGTAATTCAGGATGCAGTAGTCATCGGGGCCCTGATTTACCGTGATCAGTTCTTTTACGCGGATGTATTCTTCCATCGTGTGATGGCGGTTCAGATGATCTTCCGTAATATTCAGGATCGCACTTACTTTCGGCGCAAATTTGTCGATCGTCTCCAGCTGGAAGCTGCTGATCTCGGCCACCGTAACCGTGTCATCTGTCATCTCGAGCGCTTTGGATGTGTACGGTGTTCCGATATTTCCCACGACGAACACGGAGTCGCGGTTATCTCCCATGATCTTTCCCAGCAGAGCTGTGGTCGTGGTCTTTCCGTTGGTACCGGTTATCGCCAGCACATCTCCTTTTCCTGCGCGGTATGCCAGTTCGACTTCGCCCCACACAGGGATAGAAAGCTCTCTGAACCGTTCTACCGCGGGAATATCCGTAGGCACGCCCGGACTCAGAATGACCAGATCGAGACTGCCGAGCACTTCTTCCGGAATGCTTCCGGTATAGATCTCGATCTTCTCGGTTTCGCCTATCCTGCTTTTTATGATGTCCGGATCGGCTTTCTCGTTTCCGTCAAACATTATACAGTCCGCATTCAGCCGGGACAGAAGTCTGTATGCCCCTGTTCCGCTTTTTCCGGAGCCAAAAATAAGTACTCTTTTTCCTGTGAAATCCATGACTGCCTCCCTGTTACTATTACATCGCCGTGAATGCGATGAGACACATTAACGCTGTAACGATGGCAAAAACGGTTACCACCCTGGTCTCGGACCATCCGCAAAGTTCAAAATGATGATGGATCGGAGCCATTTTGAAGATCCTCTTGCCATGTGTCAGTTTGAAGTAGCTCACCTGAAGCATGACCGAAAGTACTTCGACCAGATAGATCAGGCCGATGATCAGAATGAAGAGCGGCATCTGAAGCATGTATGCCGTTCCTGCCACAAAGCCGCCGAGGGCCAGGGAACCGGTATCTCCCATAAAGATCTTTGCGGGATAAGCGTTGTACAGAAGAAAGCCCATCAGGCCTCCGACTACAGCGCCGGTGATCGGTTCGAGCCCCGCGCCTTCCACCAGCGACACGACGGTAAAGAATACCGCAACCACCAGAGTCACTGTCGAAGCCAGCCCGTCGAGTCCGTCCGTAAAGTTGGTGCCGTTAACCGTTCCGATCACCGCAAAAAAGAGGATCGGAATGGAAAGCATGCCGGCATCGATCGTTTTTCCGCCGCTGAACGGCACGATCATGCCCAGATCGATATGGTAAAAATTGATCATGCAGAAGGCAAACACCGCGGTCACAACGATCTGCAGGAGCAGTTTCTGCCGGGCCAGCAGGCCGTCGGACCTGTGCAGCACAACTTTAAGATGATCATCGATGTATCCGATGGCGCCGAACCCCAGTGTGAGGATCAAAACCGGAACGATCTTCGGACAGCTGCGAACATAGATCAGCGAAGTCACCAGTATCGCGGCCAGAAACATCACGCCTCCCATCGTCGGGGTTCCTGCCTTTTTGAGATGCGACTCAACCCCCAGGGTGCGCTCGGTCTGGCGCATCTTCAGGCTGCGAAAGAACGGAATAACCACGGGACCAAGTGCCGCGCTTACCCCAAATGCTATAAAAATCGGAAACACAAAATGATAATCCATAACCCTTTACCCTCATTTTATCAGTTATTCTCCGGAATCATCGAGGCAGTTACTCCATTCCCGCCTCTTCGTTGGTGATTCCCTCACTCTCCATATTGTTGCCTTCATAGGGGTCGTCATACCCCTGCAGCGGTGCCGGAGCGCTGGTGTTCGAAACTCCGTCCGCCGTTTCTTCTGTCCTCCCCTCCAATGCCTTGGACATAATATTGTTTCCATAATCATCGATCAGATAGTTTCCTTCGCTGTCAAGGAGATATCCTTCCGAATCGATCCGGTTTCCGTCCCAGTCAAGTCTGTTGCCGTATTCATCGATGATATTGCCGTTGGCATCGATGATCGTGTCAGACATGCCGGATGCCACCCCGGTGAAGCCTTCCCACAGCTCCGTCTCGGGAGTCCAGTCTCCGGTCTGCTCGTCCATAGGTACATTTAAATATGGAAGCAATTCGTACAGAATACCCTGCGCGATGTACTGTGCATATACGCTGTTTGCCTGATCCTCCACGTTCGGCTCGTCCACGACCACATAGATGCATACCTGCGGATCGTCGACAGGAGCAAATCCGATGAAGGATACCAGATATTTTCCGTTGCCTCGCGGAAACTTTTCGGCTGTTCCCGTTTTGCCGCCGGAACTGTAGCCCTGTACTTTGGAAGTTATACTGGTTCCCTGTTTTACCGAAAGCTCCATGTAGCTTCGGATGTCCGCCGAGATCCTCGAGGATATCGTCTGCTTCAGCAGAGTCTGCGAAAACGACTTGACGATCCCGCCGCCTGCATCTCTGATGCCCGTCACAAGTGTCGGCTGGTAATAATACCCTCCGTTGATGACGGAACACATGGCGTTGATCTCCTGGATCATCGTACAGGTAAAACCCTGTCCGAATGCGGAACAGGCGAGCTCGGTTTCTCCCATGGTACTGGCTGTATGAATGATTCCGGTACCTTCGTTCGGGAGGTCGATGCCCGTTCTGGTGCCAAAGTTGAACAGGCTCTGCGACTTGATGAACTGCTCGCTGCCCATCGCAGCTGCGATCTGCATCATGCCGTCGTTGCAGGAATTTGCTATTACTTCGGCAAGTGTCTGTGTACTGTGTCCTCCCGGATACGCAGTACACTTTATGGTCGTGATGCTGCCGACAGCACCGAAGTTTTCAAAACCGTCGCAGGTAAAGGTGTCCGATTCGGAGATCTTTCCCTTCTCCAGCGCTGCTGACATAACGATCGGTTTGACCACCGATCCCGGCTCGTATGCGTCGGATATGCAGTAATTGCTCCACATCGCATTCAAAGCCTCGACGGTCTCGGCATCGTTCATGGCAGCGATCTCTGTCTCCGAATACACGTTGGACATGTTTCGCGGATCGTTAAGGTCGTACCTGTCGCCGCCGTCGATAGCCAGGATCTCGCCCGTCGACGGTTTCTCGACGATCACGCCGACGTGTTTGGCGCCCATGGCCGTGTTGAACGCGTCGACATATTTTTCGACGATCTTCTGGATCTCGATATCCAGAGTAGTCACAATGCTTTTTCCGATGGTAGGCTCGATGATGGTCTGTTCCACGTCGGATTCGCTGTTGAAATAGCCGTATTGTCTGCCGTCCACTCCGGAGAGCGTGGAATTGTAATACCCTTCGAGCCCGACATCCGCCACATCGCGGGAATGGGTGAAGCCGATGGTATCGCAGGCGACGGAGCCGTAAGGATAGATCCGCAGATAATCCTCTTCAAACCAGACGCCTTTTACGTTCCTTCTCTTCTCTTTTTCGGCCTCGGAGAGATCGGATTTTTCCGGAATCGTCTTGTACTCATCAAATGCTTTCTTTGCTTCGACGGAGAGCTCCTTCTTTACGATCTGGTACTGGCTGTCTTTGGTGGCCTCGGATGTCAGACGTTTGCGGATGTCCGCCTCGTCCACCTCGAGGAATTCGACCATGGCATTGACCGTCGGGTCCAGATACGCTTCGTTTGAGTTGACCGTCCTGCAGTCCAGGATAACCGTGTATACTTTGTTGCTGGTCGCCAGCAGATTGCCGTTGCGGTCAAAAATGTCTCCGCGCTTGGCGGGAAGCACCCGGCTTTCGTACTTTTGCTGAGCCTGGCTCATGACCTGCTTTTTATATTTGACGCCGCTGGTTGCATTGATATACGTTATCCGTACTGCCAAACCTACTAAAGCCAGCAGTACCATTACAAACAGCACTACCAGCTTTTTCCGCATTCCTTTATTAAACTTTTTAACTTTTTTCTGTTTCTTATTGTCTTTGCCGGCCAAATGCCTCACCTTACTTTGCATCAGGAACATCCTGGAACTGTCTTACATAGCTCCGGCCTTCTGTCTCATATGTCATGATCTGATCTTCGCTCGGAAGCTTCATGCCCAGACTGCCTATGGCTTTTTTCTTGATCTCGTTGAGATCCACATTCGATGTCACCTGACTGTAATATGCGTCATTTTCTTCCTTAAGCTGGTTGAGCTCGCTCTCCAGCGAAGTGACGATCTTCTTGCGGCCTGTGATCTCGGTCTGCAGCTGCAGGTAATGGATGCTGCAGAGCAGGATCAGTGTACACGCCAGAGCCAGGAATACGATGTATCCTATTCCGATCCCAAATGCTTTCTCGCGGTTGCGCTGAGTCTGCTCGCTGAGAGGCTTGTTCGCTTTTACCGCAGGTGTATATTCCGTTTTCTTCTTTGTCTTCCGACGGGGAGTGTACTCCGTGTCATCATAAAGCTGCCTTGCGGCGCTTCCTTCCACATACATTCCCGATCTCGGGGATAAAGACGTACGCCTGTACGACGTGTTTTTTCTTCCGGCTGCCATACGCTCATCTCCCCCTTTCAAACCTGTATCTGACAGGCTGTGCCGAACCGTTTACCTTTTTCTCTCGAATATTCTCAGTTTTGCGCTTTTAGCCCGGGGATTCTCTTCGGCCTCCTCGGGTGAAGGAAGGATCGGTTTCCGGGTGATCACCCTTCCTTTGGAAACTTTTCCGCATACGCATACCGGAAAGTCCGGCGGGCAGGTACACGGCTTTTCGTTCCTGCGAAAAATATTTTTTACGATGCGGTCCTCCAGTGAATGAAAGGTGATCACGCAGATCCTTCCGCCGTCGTTCAGGATATCGATCATCCCGTCCAGGGACTGTTCCAGCACATCCAGCTCCCGGTTGAGTTCAATGCGGATGGCCTGGAAGGTTCGTTTGGAAGGATGACCCGATGTCGCCTGAATTTTGGCAGGGATCGATTTTGCGATGACCCTGTTCAGTTCATATGTTGTGCGTATCGGCGCTTCGGTACGTGCTTTTACTATATTTGAGGCGATCCTTTTTGCAAATCGATCCTCGCCGTAATCCCGGATGATCCGGTACAGTTTTTCTTCTTCGTAACCATTGACAATGTCGTAGGCTGTCACAGACTGCCTCCGGTCCATTCTCATGTCGAGAGGCGCGTCAGCACGGTAGCTGAACCCCCGTTCTTCATTATCCAGCTGCCAGGACGAGACACCCAGGTCCAGAAGGATACCGTCTGCGCGGTAAATGCCCAGCTTTTCGAGTTCCTCCGCCATATGACAATAATTGCTGCGGATGATCGTGGCCTGTTTGAATGCAGCCAGCCTGTCACTCGCAGCAATTATTGCGTCCTGGTCTTGATCTATGCCAATCAATCTCCCCTTGGCAGAAAGCTTCTTACATACCTCCAGGGCATGTCCCGCGCCTCCGAGCGTCCCATCCACATAGGTTCCGTCCGGTTTCACCTGTAAGCCGTCAATGGTTTCCCAAAGAAGTACCGATGTGTGTTTAAACTCCATGTGTACTCCTCAAATGTCGGCCGCGCAGCCTTGCGGTTAAAATAACCGGCAAATCTGCTGCGTTACTTGCTGCTGACCGATCGCATGCTCCGCGTGCTGCCGGTCAGATGATGATTCCCATTTCCTGCATGCCTTCGGCTATGCTGTCCATGTCATCATAGTTGCAGTTCTCGCTCCACTTTTCTTTGCTCCAGACTTCGATGTGGTTAAGATTCCCCATAATCACCACATCCTTATCTATCCCGGCAAATTCCCTGAGGGTCTGAGGAACAAGGATACGTCCCTGTTTGTCCAGTTCGCAGGAAACCGCGCCGGCGACAAAGAACCGTGAAAAGGTTCTGGCGTTTTTGTTTGTAAGCGGCAGTGCGCGAAGTTTTTGTTCGAAGGCTTCCCATTCATCCATGGGATAGATATAAAGGCAGCCGTCCAGGCCTTTTGTCAGTACGAACTCTACCCCTAAGAGTTTCCTGAATTCAGCCGGGATGATCAGACGCCCCTTCGCGTCGATCGTATGATTGTGTTCTCCCATGAACATGCTGCTCACCTGCCTTACGAACGATGCAAATCTCCCCTTTGCACCTTTGTGGGACTGCAGGAAGAGTCTGCCACTTCCCCTCCATTTGTCTCCACTATTCACCACTTTTCACCACTTATGGGTCTATTCTAACCCATCCATAGGCAAAATACAAGTGCAAATCTGTTTTTTTTCCTTTCCGCGAACGCAAAAAGGCCGGATCCCTTTTGGGGTCCGGCCCGGTTTTCGTGTCATTCCTGATTATCTCTGTTCGCTTCTGCCCACTCCTTGCGGGCTTTGATCTTCTCTTCCAGATCCTTCTTATATTCCGCCTCCCGCTCTTCTTTGATCCGTTCACGGGCAGCGGCTTTGGCGGCTTCTTTCTCGTCTTCGGTGTACTCGGGAGAGGCTGATTCCATGCGTTCTTCTATGCGTTCGCTGAGGCCCGACTCCCGGTAATATCTTTCCCGGGCTTCGATCTTTACCGCCTCGCGTTTTTTTGCGAGTGACGATCTGATCAGTCCCTGCAGGCCGAAGTAGACCACAAATACCAGCGAAATGACGAGGCATATGCCCACATTCAGTCCTTTAACCATGAGCTTATCCGTGCGAAGCCATTCACAGGCAAATCGGATAATGCCGTAGCCGATCATGTACCGCAGGTAGATCTGTCCGTCGTATTTGCGGCGTCTGCTGCTTCCCAGGAGCCAGAAAAACAGGATCAGGCAAAGAACGCTCTCGATAAAGAATACCGGCGTCACCTGAATATACGAAATGCCGTCCGCCTCGATGAGATTCTCTCTCATCAGGTCCGTCACTTCTTCGGGTCTCACATGGGAGAGAGGCAGCTGCATGGCCCAGAACCAATCGGTATATTCGCCGAAGGAGGAGCGGTTAAAATAATCCCCCCACCTTCCGACCGCCTGAGTAATCGCGGCGCCGAGAACCAGCACATCCATCGTCTGTAAATAGGAGCTGCGGGTGATCAGGCTGAACAGGAACACCATGACCATCGCTCCGAGGATCGCTCCGTAAACAGCCATTCCTCCGTCTCTCAGCTGCAGGATCTTTATCGGATCGCCTTCGTAGATGCTGTAATTGCACGCCACGTAAAGCGCTCTGCCGCCGATGATTCCGCCGACGACCGCCATCACGGAAGCGCCAAGGATAAGATTTACACTTTTTCCCTGCCGTCCCGCCTGGATCCAGATCACCAGAAGGCCCAGGAACATGCCGATGGCGAGCATCGCGCCAAACAAGGTGAATTCCATGTTCAGAACACGGAAAGCCCTCGGCACTCCCTCTACGTAAAAGTGCAGATTTGGAAATCGAATTATCATATTTTATCCTCTGTCATACGTTGAATCGGAACAGGATCACATCGCCGTCCTGTACCACGTAATCTTTTCCTTCCATCCTTACCAGGCCTTTTTCTCTGGCACCTGCGTAGGAGCCGCAGTCCAGAAGATCTTTATAGTTGACGACCTCGGCTTTGATAAATCCGCGTTCAAAATCGGTGTGGATCTTTCCTGCTGCCTGAGGTGCCCTGGTTCCGATACGGATGGTCCACGCTCTTGTCTCGTCCTCGCCCGATGTCAGGAAGCTCATCAGGCCGAGCAGACGATAGCTTGCCTTGACCAGTTTTTCCAGGCCGGACTCTTTGAGGCCCAGGTCCTCGAGGAACATTTTCTTTTCGTCGTCGTCAAGCTCGGCGATCTCCTGCTCGATCTGCGCACAGATCACAAAGATCTCGCTGTTCTGTTCTGCAGCGAATTTGCGCACTTCTTCGACGAAGGGATTGGATGCGCCGTCGTCCGCAAGGTCATCCTCGGAGACGTTCGCGGCGTAGATCACCGGTTTTGCGGTAAGGAGGTTGTATGAAGCGAAGAAGCCTTCTTCGTCTTCGTTCTCGGGTTCCAGCGTGATGGCAAGGTTTCCGCCTTCGAGGTGTTCTTTTACCTTCTGAAGGAAAGCCATCTCTTTGCCTGCGGTCTTGTCCATCTTGGCTGTGCGGGCTACTTTTGCTATCCTGCGCTCCAGGATCTCAAGGTCGGAGAAGATGAGCTCTAGGTTGATGGTCTCGATGTCGCGCATGGGGTCGATGGAGCCGTCGACGTGGATCACGTTGGGATCCTCGAAGCAGCGGACGACATGTACGATCGCGTCGACTTCGCGGATGTTGGCCAGGAACTGGTTGCCGAGTCCTTCGCCTTTGGATGCGCCTTTTACCAGGCCGGCGATGTCGACGAATTCGATGACCGCCGGGGTGACCTTTTTGGAATGATAAAAGTCGCCCAGGAGGGGAAGCCTCTCATCCGGCACCGGGACGATGCCTACGTTGGGGTCGATGGTGCAGAACGGGTAGTTTGCGGATTCCGCACCGGCTTTGGTCAGTGAGTTAAATAAGGTACTTTTCCCTACGTTGGGGAGTCCTACTATGCCTAATTTCATCTTTGTATTTATCTCCTTAAGATCGTGTATTCTCGGATATTCTATTGCAAACATTAATTATAACAAATGGGTTTTGATTTGGCAAGAAGCAAGAAAGACACGCGGCTTTCGCCTCGTGTCTTTTCAGTCAAAGGTATAATCACATATGTATCCATCCAAACGCATCCGCGATCGAACTCACAAGAATGATAATGCAGAACAGCGGGCACGCATATCTGATCATAAAGTTGAATATCTTCTTCCGCCTGAACGGATGCCCGTCCCTTGTCACTTCTGCCTCGACCGCATCAAGCCCCATATGGCGTTTCACCACCCAGCAGATCATGATCGCGGAGATCGGCATCATGACAGAGTTGGTGATAAAGTCGAAGAAATCGAGGAACGGCTTTCCGATGATGGTAATGAAGGAAAGCGGTCCGTAGCCGAGGCACGACAGCGTACCGAGGCCAAGAATGATTATCGCGATGAACACGGTTCCTTTTGCACGGCTCCATTTGAGCTCGTCGGCAAATGTAGAGACGATACTCTCGGTCAGCGCAATGGCACTGGTCAGTGCCGCGAACAGCACCAGCACAAAGAACAGGATACCGATGATGCGGCCGCCGCTCATTTCCGCAAGGATCTTCGGCATGGTGACGAACATCAGTGAAGGCCCTTTGTTCAGCGCAGCGGGGTCGCCGCCGGAGAATGCGAAGACTGCAGGGATGATCATCATGCCGGCAAGGATGGCGATGCCGGTGTCAAAAATCTCGACCTGCGCGGTGGATGTCTCGATCTCGACATCCGGCTTCATGTACGAGCCGAAGGTGATGAGGATACCCATCGCGATGGACAGCGAGTAGAACATCTGCCCCATCGCAGAGACCACCGTCATCCAGGAGAAGTTATTGAAGTTGGGGATCAGGAAATATTTGACGCCTTCCATTGCGCCGGGGCGCGTCATTGCATACACGCTGATGATGACCGCCAGCACGACCAGGACCGGCATGACAAGGCGAGACACACGCTCGATCCCGTTTTCCACACCGTTGCAGATGATAACGAGGATCATGACCGCAAACACGCAGAACCATAATTCGGTCGATTTTCCGTCGGTGATAAAATCGGTGAAGAACGTATCGGTTGCCACTTCGTTTAAGTCCTGTGTGCAGAAAGCAAACAGGTATTTGCAAACCCATCCGCCGATGACCGAATAGTAGGGAACGATCAGCGCGGGGATAACTGCGTTAAGCCATCCGCCGAAGGCTGAAGCTTTTCCTTTTGAGAAGAAACGGAATGCCCCGACCGGGCTCTGATGCGATGCGCGTCCCAGCACGGTTTCCGCGATGATCATCGTATAGCCGAAGGTGACGGCCAGCAGGATATATACCAGCAGGAAAACGCCGCCGCCGTATTTGGCTGCCAGATAGGGAAAACGCCAGATATTGCCGAGTCCTACGGAAGCACCGGCCGCAGAGAGCACATAGCCCAGCTTACCGGTGAAGCTTCCACGATTTTGATTGTCCAATTGAGTGACCTCCCGGGAATTATTGTGGTGAAGCATGTTGAGCACAAAAAACCGCTCAACTTCACAAGTGTACCATTTTTTCCGGGGTTTGTCACGTCAGAAACGTCCCCATTGGCCCAACCGACTTTATTTATTTCATTTTCAGCACCACCATCGTAATATCGTCGAACTGCTCGGCACCGTCTACGAAGCGGTCGATGTCCTCGTGGACAGCCTTCATCAGCTCTTCAGGTGATAGCGTATAGTTCTTTTCTATGCACCTCTGCAGGCGTTCCTCGCCGTACAGTTCTTCATTTTTATTGGTAGCCTCTGTCACGCCGTCGGTGTACAGGAACAGCAGGTCGCCCGATTCGAAGGAGATGCGGTTGTTCCGGTAGATGGTTTCTTCCATGGCGCCGAGCATAAGGCTGCGCTTGTACTTTTTGTGGTCCATGTAGAATGACGGCTGCCCTGCTTTTTTGAGGATCGGCGGATTGTGCGCGGCATTGGCAAACTCAAGCACACCGTCTTTAAAGTCCAGTATACCGAGCCAGAGCGTGACAAACATCGATTTCTCGTTATTGATACACAGCTGTTTGTTGGCGTAATCCAGAGCCTCGGTGGGGTTCTGGCTGCCGAGCACAACATTTTTGACGAGAGTCTTGGCTGTCATCATCAGAAGTGCTGCCGGAATACCTTTGCCCGAGACGTCCGCGATGACGAAGCCGATCTTGTCGTCTCCGATCAGGAAATAGTCGTAGAAGTCTCCGCCCACCTCACGGGCGGCTTTCATATCTCCGCAGATCTCGAACGGCATGCCGTAGGAAACAAACTCATCGTATCTGGGAAGGACGGAGCGCTGCACTTCTCTCGCGAATTCCAGTTCTTTATGATTTCTGAGCGCGATCTCATCCATCGTTTCCTTCAGCACATCAACCGTATTATTGATGCCCAGGGAAAGTTCTGCAAATTCCGTATTTTTCGCGACATCTACCCGCTCTTCCAGATCACCCGCGCGGATCTTTGCCAATGAATCGTTTACATCCACGATCTTCCGCACAACGTTTTCGCGGACGACCAGGGCTACCGCAAAGAAGATGATAACAAAGATAAGCAAAAGCCCCGCCAGCAGAAGCGATGCATTTCGGTTTCGTTCGGCATAGATCTCCGTTTCAGGAAGAAAAGCCAGAACGAAGATATCATTACTCTTATTCAGTGTACAGGCTCCACGTACTCCGTCGATGGAAATAATGAACATTTTTCGAAGAGAAAGCGATTCCGGATCGATCCCCAATTGTTCGGCCGTCATTCCTTCAAGCTGCGACTTGCCCGATTTTTTAACGACACCGTCCTCCAGCAGGATCACATAGCCGCTGTTTCCGAACTGAAGATCCGCATAATATTCTCCGACTTTTGACAAAGATACCTGTCTTGCGATATCCCGTGATTTTTCGCGGAGAAGAAGTCTGGCGTTCTGACTGTCCTGTTCCGAGAGGAGTCGGTACATAAATACAAGAACGATAAAAAAGGAGACAGTCATGAGAAGGATAAGCCACTTTTGGAAGGTTTTCCGTATCGGTGCAGACGCAGGCTGCACATCAGGCTTTTTATGTTCATGAACCAGATACTCGATCAGGACCACCGCCACAGTTGCTCCTACCGAGGCGATCATCTCATACAGGACATTTCTCGCAATAAGATTGGATACGATAACCGATACGGAGGTAAAGTTTTCGGTACGTCCGATGGCATCCGGGTAAAAACGGCATATCGCAAACACCACATAGAAGGTGTTGGTGACGGTTCCGCAGACCGCAGCAATACCTCCGGTGATCAGCCGGGCCGACAGAGTGTGATCGTCAGCGATCGTCCGGGCAACTTTATAGCCGGCCCACGTCATAACAGGGATCAGCAGCCTGGGGACCAGAGCAACCCTTGGATCACGAAACAGATGATCGAGGGGCCCTGCGTACTTTGCATAAGCGTTGTACATGGACAGAATGCCAAAGACGCCGGCAAGCGTAAGCCCCTCCGGCAGGCCAAGCATGACAGCAGCTATAATAGCGGGAATCTGCAGTATCGTGATGGACAGGTTTCCAAAGTGTATGAAGCCGAGCCCGGAAAAAGAAAGAATGGTTTCCAACACAACAAGAGCCAGAGTAAAAATAATCCGGCTCCTGTTTATTCTAAACCAATTCTGTAATCCGGGGTGCCCCGCCTTGCCTGTTTCTGTCATGGTGCTCGTGACCTTTCTCTAACGTGTCGATTTTGTCACCATTATATCCAAACACTCCGAAAGGGTCAAGCCCATTAAGGGAAGGTCTATACCCCGCGCCTGCGGAACGCACCGGCAAAGTCCGTT
>CADCPK010000260.1 GCA_902803215.1 uncultured Lachnospiraceae bacterium | reverse complement strand
TGGATGCTGACGATGTACGGAATGATATCGATGATATCCTCCGGCTTGCAGCACGGTTTATGGAGTGCCATCCGGTCTATATTATTGATCGGAATACCATGGTTCGGGAATTTTTCATCAACCGCATCGATCAGCTCGTCGTGACCGTAATTCGGAGCGTTCTCCAGGATCCAGTCGACCGCCTCGGGATTCTTCGCATGCCGCTTCACATAGGCAACAGCCACCTCGGAGGGCGAATGCTGGAAGATACCGAAGTCCGGAACCAGGCCTACATATTTGCTGCCTGTACGCTCTCTCAGTTCGACCATCTCGTCCACAGCGCGGAAGTTGATGCCCGCTGCCATGCCTTTCTTCGGCTGAACATAATTGCCCGGCTTGATCGGCCACGGTGCATGGATCTCTTTACCGATCTTCACGTTATACTTCTCCGCCGTCGGAAGGGCCATCTCGATGACATCGATTGGCACCAGTACCAGCGTACGCACATTCGAAAATCCCATCTTTGCCGCAAGGCGGATATCATTCTTCAGATGCTCGGCCGCCTCACGATGTGTCATGACATGATCGCGGAACTGATGTACGTCAAGATACACATCCATCGTCACCGCAGTCATATCATATCTGGCCATGTAGCTGCGCCAGTCATAGATAAATTCATCGGAAGGGAACGGATAATGCGGGATCAGCTGCTCGTTGATGATCTCGATGCCATCGGTCCCGAGCCCCTCGCGCACCTCGCGGATCTGGCCCTTCCAGTCCAGTTTCTTAAAAAACTGTGTCTGCTGATAACTGTAGAGAGAAACACCTCGTTTGATCGCCATTACTGTTTCCCTCCTTCCTGAAGCACAAGCCGGAATTCACAGATCGTCTCTGTCTTGCCGGCGCCCGCGCCCGAGCCCGGAACAGGCGGATTCTTCACCCATTCCTCATCCCAGGGCATGTAGCCATACTGCGCAAGGATCGACTGCTGCAGGCCGATCACGTGTTCGCCGGGGGCAAGCCCGCCCTCTTTTTCCACGTAAACATAGCCTTCGTCATCGTAGTCCCAGTGCTCCCAACAGCAGGTTTTTAACTCTTCAAAGCTCCTCGGAGCTTTTCCGTTGATCTCAAATTTCTGTTTTTCCCTCGGATACTCTACGCCGTCACAATTGATATAATATCCATTGTGAAGCGACAAAAAGCATCCTCTGTAATCCGCGTTACGGACTGCAAATTTAAAGCCGACAGCCTTATCGCCGCAGAAAACGTTCTCAAGACTGTCCTTACGGATCAAAAACTGATCAAACATCTTCCACTCCTTTTTTATCTGTTTCCAAAGACTCTCCCGTCTCCGGTTCACTCTCCTCTTTCCCGGGTTCGCTCTCCTCTTTCCTGTATTTGACAAAGATCTTTTCCAGCATATAAGAAGCGAACCACAGCGTGACACCCGGCATGAGCAGCACCGTAGCGGGAATGAGCCACACGACAAGAATACAGGCACCGATCAGTGCCAGAATGCCCAGAGACGAAGGAAGGTACGCGATCATCAGGATCAGCGCATTCTTCATCGTCTCTTTTACCGTGTTGTCAAACCTTGCAGTACAACCGCATACCCATACAAAATACACAGCCAGCAAAGCCAGCAGAATGTAAAAGATCACATCCATAAAGCCGACTGCCGAACCTTTGTCTGCGAGGGTCCTGACTGCCGCCAGGTCGAGGAGGCATACCAGAACTCCGCCAAGGATCCACAGCCAGCACAGTGTGGCTGTCTTAAAATTCGACTTGAAGCTGCCTATGAATTCCGGCATGGCATAACCCAGGTCGTACTTCATATATTTTTCGATCGTGTGATAAAAAGCCGTGGTGGAGGCTCCCGCCGTGACCACAGGGATGCACAGCAGAAGCCACACCAGGCTTACCAGTATCAGATTAAGGATCTTCCGAAGACCGGTCATCAACGGACTGTCATATTTAAACATATTATTCCTTTACGCCGCCCAGTGAAATACCTGCGATAAACGCTTTCTGGAAGAACGGATACAGGATCATGACCGGGATAACACCCACAACAGCCATGGCCATACGGATGGAGTTGGACGGCATCTGTGCCGCCGCGGTACCCGTATTGACACTCATGGAAGCCAGGTTACGAATGTTATCGATGATACTCTTCAGCAGCAGCTGAAGGGAGTACATCTTCTGGTCGGTGATATAGTACAGACCGTTGGTCCAGTCGTTCCAGTATCCGAGACCAACCATCAGGCCGACGGTCGCCAGGATCGGAAGAGAAAGCGGAAGTACGATCTTAAAGTAGATCGTCCATTCACTTGCACCGTCGATCTTCGCTGCCTCGATCAGTGCCGGATGGATGTTCGTCGCAAAGTTGTTCTTATAAAGAATGACGTTGAAACCGTTCATCAGAAGGTTCGGTATGATCAGCGCCCAGATCGTATTCTTGATATGGAATGTCGTGGTCCACATCAGGTATGCCGGCACGATACCGCCGTTGAACAGCATGGTAAAGAAGATCAGGAACGTGAACAGTCTTGCTCTCTTGTAATCGCGCCTGGAAAGCGGGAATGCAAGCATCGGTGCGATAAGGAGCGAAAGTACTGTACCGACGACCGTGATCAGGATCGTGATGCCATAAGCACGGAATACATTTTCACCGTTGGTGGAGAAAAGATATTCATAGGCATAAGCCGAGAACTTACGCGGGAAAAAGTTGTAGCCGAACTTCATCAGCGTAGTATCATCCGTAAGTGAGGATGACAAAAGCAGGATGAAAGGCACGACTGCACAAAGAGCAAGAATCGTCAGAATGATGATGATAAGAACCTGAAATCGCTTATCCCCTGCGCCTCTTACACTGGTATCTTCCATTCTTTGTCACCTCCTTAGAACATGGCGTTTTCTCTGTCCACTTTACGAACGATCATGTTGACCACAAGTACGAGGACAAAGCCTACAACTGCCTGATAGGTACTCGCCGCGGATGCGGTTGAAATGTTGTTGTTGACCATCAATGCACGGTAAACGTAAGTATCGATGGTGTTGGTAACATCCATCAGAGCGCCGGCATTCAGCGGTACCTGATAGAACAGACCGAAGTCGGAGTAGAAGATACGTCCGACCTGCAGCAGGAACAGTGTCATGATCGTCGGTTTCAGCTGCGGGATCGTGATGGAGCGGATCTGCTGCCATTTGGAAGCACCGTCCACGCGGGCAGCCTCATACATACTGTAGTCGATACCGACGATAGAGGACAGGAATACTATGCCGTTGTAGCCAAGCTGTTTCCAGATGTTGATGAAGATCAGGATGAACGGCCAGTATTTTGGTTCAGAATAGAAGTTGACCGAACCGCCGATCAGCTTTGTGATAAGACCTGTCTCGTTGGAAAGAAGCGCATATACGATGTAAGAAACAATAACGAACGAGATCAGCTGCGGAAGCAGGATAACCGTCTGGTACGTCTTCTGCAGAAGCTTGCTGTAAAGCTCGGCAAGACAGATACCCACAACGATACCGGAAATAAGTCCCAGCACGATAAACGCAACATTGTACAGGATCGTATTTCTGGTGATGATAAACGCATCCGTGGTGGAGAACAGGTACTTGAAGTTGTCAAGCCCTACCCAGTCGCTGCCCCAGAGTCCCTTGGAGTAGTCGACCTTCTTGAATGCGATGTAGATACCGAACATCGGGATATAGTTATTGATGATGAAATACAGGAAGCCCGGCATGATCATGAAATCAAGCGCGCAGAGGACCTTGCTCTGCCTGAGATCCCACACACCGATAAGCACGCACAGGAGGCTTAGCCCCATAATGATGAACAGACCATTCTGTGCCGTAACATTCTTGAAAGCACTCAGAGTGTCCGCAAGATTGCTGAACGTAACTACTGCGCTGATAAATGCGACCAGCGCACCGACCTCATAGATCTCGGCGCGGACGGTCTCTTTCAAAATACCGCGGAGCAATGAGAAGACGATTACGATTCCCATGCCGATGATAAACAGCCACAGCACTGCATTGGGTGAAATTGCTTCACCGCTGATGCTGACGCCCTTCAAAAAATGTTTGCCCTTCATCGTGTACGATTTTCTCTTGTACTGAAGGCTTGCCACGGAAAAATTATACAGTACGTAAATCGATGCGGCAGCCAGAAGAACAGGAATGATCGTCAGAAGAATCCGGACACCTGTTTTTTGTGTACGCTCTTCCATAAGCAGTTCCTTTCCTTAAACGGTATTGACAGTTGTGAAAACTCCTTTATGCAGCCTTACGGGATACGGCAAAGCCGATCCCGCAGGCAGGTTTTTTATTAGGGTTAAAAGTTATCGGTCAGATCACTGCTGATCCAGCCACTCATCCAGTGAAGTCTGATAATAATCGATGTATTCCTGAAGTCCTGCACCTTCCAGTTCTTCAAGCATCTTGTCCAGGTTTTCGATAGGAGCGGAACCGCTTTCCAGACCGTTCTCGTACTTGGTCAGAACCGCCTTGATTGCTGTAATGGTGTTTGCGATCGGGTCGGTATCTACAACGCAGCCATAATACGGGGAGATTTCTGCTTCAAGCATCTGCTCCAGAGCTTTTTCACGGAAATCGCTGCCTGTACCCTCTGACGGGTAAGCATTGAACTGGTTGCCGAAGAAGAAGTCGCTGTTCTGATACTCTTTGGTGTCAAGGAGGCAAGCCTCTCCTGCATCATTGAGCTCATAATCTCTGCCTTCGATACCGTATACAAACAGGTTCTCGATCTCGGGATTGGTGTACATCAGGTTCATGAAAGCTACAGCTGCTTCCGGATTCTCAGAGTTGACCGGTACGCCCCAGCCCCAGGTATTACCATTGGATGTCTGAATCGGAACATCAAGATAAGGTACGCAAACCACTTCGTAACCCGTAGCATTGGTTTTAACCTGCTCCACACCATATTCGGACTGTGTGCACTGTGCAAAAGTAAGGCCGTTTGCCATCTGCTGATCTGCGCCATCCTGAGCGGTAGCCGCATCTTTGTAGATCAGATCGCTGTTATAGAAGTCAATAGTACGCTCGATGCAGGTTCTGTAGTCATCGGAAGCGAAGAAGTTCTCAACTTTTCCGTCATCATTAACTTTGATGATACGATTGGCGTCGCCAAGCGTCTCAAATCCATAATTATCTGCAAAAGCATCGGCAGCAGGATCGACATACATACCCAGCATTACATTGCCCTGGGTGTCAGCGTTGGTCAGCATTGCATTTGTCTGCAACTCTGCCGGAAGAGAATCCTGAGCGTCATGAACCTTGATAAGCAGTTCTTTGAATGCAGACCAGGAATCAAGATTCTGCGCCTCTTCGGTCAGTCCAAGCTCATCCAGAATATCCTTTCTCATTATAATATAGTAGCTGGAATTGTAGATTCGATATGCAGGAATTCCGTAGATCGCGTCACCCACTGTCGTCGCAGGCATGTATTCTGCCATCAGTTCCATTGTTTCGGGAGCATATTCATCTACATACTCGGAGATATCCATCAGCTGCTTCTGAGCAGTGAGTGTTGTAAATGCGGTGGTCGGCATGGCATTGAACATGATCAGGTCAAGCCCTGCAGAAGTGTCCGCGATCATAAGCGGAACCTGGGTCATGTAGGTCTGAATGTCCATGATCGTATAGTTTACGTGCACACCGATCTCAGCCTCGGAGATCTCGTTGATGGCATCCATAACCTCTTCTTTTCCGCCTTCGCCAAAGAAGCCAAGGCCGACCATATTGATCTCGACGATCTCATCGGATTCGCCCTCTGCCTCAAGTTCCTCTGCGAAGGAGCTGACGGGAAGCATTGTTGCCGCCATAAGGGAAGCCAGTAACAGGGAAAGCATTTTTTTCTTCATGTGGATCCTCCTTTTTGCATCTTCACAGCCATACCGTGCTGTGAGTTAACTGATGTATCGATGTATCCATTTTATCCACAGAAGGTAATAATCTCCACCCGGTTTTTGACTCCGGAAGGTCATTTTTTTTACCTGTTCTCCAAATCTGAGTTTGTTTTTGGACACAAAAAGTTCATAATATCAATATTTACCACCTAATTTTTGACTTCATCGGCAATTCTCCTAATTTCCGGTGTCCGTTTTTGTCTGATAATCCCAAATCCTTTGTTTGTCAAGGTAAAAATTATCGACATTCGTGTCCGGAAGGGTAAAAAAAACGGCAGACTTATTCCGCCACATTTTATGTGCAGAGTAAAGTCTGCCGGAGTTTATTACCGATACAGGTAAATCCCCTTCTTTGATTGCAGGCTGTCATATCCTGTCTGCCCTGAAAATATGAATACTCAAAACAGCGTTGCTCTCCAGTTTAAAATCGATCGTCAGTTCACCGGTGGTTACTTTCACATTATCGACCGTGATCTGCGGAACGCATATACCTCTCAGGTATTCAATATCCTTCACATTCAGCGCGTCCGAAAGCCCCATACGCTTCCACTCTTCCTGAACGCTCCCATGCTGCCTGTCCATCAATCTCTTCTTTATATAATACGGTCCATTGTCCACATTTCTGATCACCACACGGAACTCGCGTTCTTCATACGTGAAAAAGCTGTCCGGATCCGACTCCTGTATCGTCTCTGTTCCAAACTGCTCATAATAAGCCTCTTCCGGTTCCTGCCAGTTATGACACACCATTCTGTAGCTTCCTCTTCGGTTTGTCGTCACGATCATGTTGGAATCCTGCGCGATCACGTAATCGTCCAGGTGGCTCATGAACTGCAGGCCATAAAACGCAGGCTTTCCTATCGTGTTTCTGGTAAGGATGCCCGCGCTGCCGTCGATCAGCGAGCCGGTATCAAAGTATCCGGTCACAAGGTCAAACCCCGGCCAATAGCCGGCCACATCCACCTGGCCTTCCATCTCCAGAAGACTCTTGATGATGAAGGCACTTTTGAAGGTACTGTCGTTCACCGGATCACGATTTCCTGCGGTAAAGTTCCACTCCGAGAGGTGCAGCTCCTGTGCACGGAAGTCATTTTCTCTAAGAATTCTCCTCACCTTCTGCAGGAATCTTATGACATAATCGCCGCCCTTCCAGATCTGCGGAGGATTGTTTTCGCTGTATTCGCCTTCGTTCAAAAAACCGTTGTCAAAAAGGTACAGATACACCGAGATGAAATCCGGATGATAAAGCCTGTTCTTCCAGGTTTTGATCAGCTGTTCGAACACCGGCTCTTTTTCACGGTTCATCCCCGCTCCGCCTATTCTGATCCCCGGGACCACCGCTTTGAGACGACGGTAGACATTCTCAAATATCTCCAGATATTCCGTCAGCATTTCGGTCCGGGTATCAAGCCACAGTTCCAGATACCACCGTTCCACAAATTCTGTACCGTACAGCCATATATAATGCCTTAGCATCTCCTCGATGCACTCGACGTACTCTTCCAGCGAACTGAACGGAGATTTTCTCTCTTCGTAGATCAGAGCGCTGAAGAAGCTGCTGTTCAGCTGGATCGGCTTCATGCCAAGCTCGATATAAGGGTATATGTGATGGTCGTACAAAAAAGCGATCACCGCATCCATCACCGAAAAATTATAGTGTTTTCGTCCGTCGCCGCTGTAGATGCGCATTTCGGGAGACCAGATGTCCCAGAAACGCACATAGCGGATCCCGATCTCGCTCTGCAGAAGCAGGATCTGCTGCTACACGTCTGCCCGCAATATTTCCTGCGCCCTCCCTGCGTTGATCATTCTTGTCCAAAAGTTTTTCAGGCGGCGGAAACGCTCAGAATCCGCAAAGAGTCTCTGTACGTCAGCCTCTTCCGTCCGATAATCGGCCCCTTCTTCACGGAAGAACTTCCGGATCTTGCTGTCCAGCTGCTCCTCCTGCACTTCTCTTTCGTCTTCCTCCTTCGCGGCCTTTTCCTTCTCGATCCTGCGGTAATCCGCGGGCGAAACATTGTACTCGGTCATGAACGCCTTATTCATGGCGGACAGGTCGGCAAAGCCGCTGTCCATCGCCACGCGGATTATGCTTGTGTCCGTCTCGCGCAGCAGCTGCGCCGCGTGGGCTGCACGGATGTCCGTCAGCAGCCTGAGGAAGTTTTTCCCGAAGTGCTGCTTGATATAGCGGGAGAGGTATGCTTCTGAGAAGAAGGTTTCCCGCGCCAGGTCTTTTAGCATGATCTTCTCCAGATAGTGCTCCTCCAGGAACCTTCGGATCGTCTCCTCCACCGCTGCGTCATCGTTTCTTCTGGCCACGATCCTCTCGGATTTCTTTACCATGCAGTTCATGCGCAGATCATATAGCAGTTCAAAATAAAGTGCCATCATTCGAGATGCATTTTCGCCCTTGCGGCCTTCGTAATAACTGAAGATCTGCTTGAGTCTCCTTCGGAACCTTTCGCGCATCTCCCTGCTGCCCACGTACGCGCTGCATCGAATATCATTCTCAGCAAGGTCAAGATAGTCACTGAGCTCCGCATAATTCATGTGGAGCCGTCCGAGCAGTCCTTCATCGCTCAGCGAAACCGAGTATATTTCAAACGAATTGATGACCATATAGTCTTCGGGATTCATCGCCACACGGCGGTTGCCCACTGTCACTTCCGCCTTGCCCTGAAACAGAAACAGAATGCACGGGTCTCTGTGTGATTCGGGCACACGGCTTCCTTCATCAGATATTTCCAGGCGGACAAGCGATCCAAACATAAATCGATACCTCCTCTGAAACACAAAAAACACAGGGGGACGGTTCTTTTGTGTTCCTCTGTGTTCTCTGCGTTCTACTTTTCCGACAACATGATCTTAAGGCTCTCCAACACGCTCAGCATCTGATACTTGATCAGGAAGACCGCGTTGTTGTACTCCGGCCAGGTCTGCTTTATCGTTGACAGCACCGGAAACACGAAGTTTTCTGTCTCGTCAATGTACTCCGCAAGCTTCCTGTCACTGAAGCTTTGCGCCATCGTCGACACGTTGTTGCATCTGTCGATGACTTTGGCTATGGAGGCAAGGCGATTTTTCTTCAGTGCTTTATAGTAAATCGCAGTGTTTTCTTCTTTCGAGAGAGAACCGTCGCTCTTTTTTGTCAGCAGATCCACAGCTCTTCGAATATTTTCCGAAAACGGAAGCTCCTCGGGCGTGATCCCGCAGTCTTCGCATACATCATGCAGCAGCAGAACCGCGAGCAACTCATCGTCAACAAGCCCCATGGAATACGCATGGCAGGCCATCATCAGAGGATGCACGATATAAGGGACTTTTGCATCGGAGTATTTCAGTTTTTTGCGAAACTGGCCGCTATGCCGGTCTCTCATATAATACAGAGCTTTATACGTCTCTTTCAGATCAGAGAGCTCCGCGATGGTCTTCAGCCGGGTGAACATGTGATCCTCAGAATAAAGCTGCTCCCTGAGCTCCCATTCATAGGCGCTTCGGTTTTCGCCGATCAGTGCCGAAGGGCTCAGTTTTAAAGCTTCCGCAATAAGACCGATATTCTCAATGTCCGGCAGGTTCCATCCATTCTCCCAACGGCTTATCGCCTGCGGGCTGAGGGACAGCTTCTCGGCAAGCAGCTCCTGCGTCATACCGATTTCTTTTCTGCGCTTAGCGATCTTTGCTCCGATGTTCATGCGTTCTTCCTCCTGTCTTTTTCTGAATTAAGTATAGCACTGTATTCCGGAGGAAGTACAGAAAAAAACGCTTTACCCGGGGTAAACATCTGCTTAATGCTTCACATGAGTAAATGGGGACGGCTTCATGGAACGAGGAACCGTCCCCGTGTTCCATGTTCACTGCCAATTTTTGCAGACATCAATCCACGAAGCAAACCCGGAAAATTTTTCCAGTTCTTCGATCGTCAGCTCGATCGCACTGTTGCTGCTCCCGCATGCCGGAAAAACCGTCGTGAATCTTTTCAGTGACTCGTCGAGATACACGGTGACGCCTTCGTTTACTCCGAACGGGCAGACGCCGCCTACCGCATGGCCGACCAGTGTTTCAGCCTCATCGGGGCTCAGCATTTTGGCTTTTGTTCCGAATTGTGCTTTGTATTTTGGATTGTCAATTTTGGCATCACCCGCGGCGACGATCAGAATGGCATGGCCGTCCACCAAAAACGAAAGTGTCTTGGCGATCCGGCACGGTTCACATCCCAGTGCCTGCGCAGCCAGTTCCACCGTGGCGCTGGATACCTCAAATTCCTGCACCCGATCTTCCATTCCATATTTTGCAAAATATTCTTTTACCTTTTCAATAGCCATAATATCTCCTTTGTTTGGTCAATAGGAGGCGTTTCTCATTGTTCACTCCACCCCAAACACCATAATTCTTTCCCTGCTGTCATCCTTCCCGAACAGATCCCGGCAATCGATCTCATCTACGAACATCAGCTCATCCACCGTCATCAGGTAGCTCACGTACTCATCTGATGGATAATAAAAAAAGAGAAAGATCTCTCCGGGATTTTCGTACCACGACTCCAGAATCCTGTTGACAACGCTTTTCAGGATCTCCACCGAAAACGGATTGAAGAAAAACATCCTGTCTGCAGCTTGCGGTACCGCAAAATCCTCGGCCTTTGCGAGAACAAGTTCTACGCGTTCACCACTCACGGCTGACATACGGTTCTCCACCGCAGCGCCATATATTCGATCATCGTACTCGATGCCTACCGATCGGCACCGCAGCTGATAAGAGAGAAAAAAGCTGACTCTTCCTTTCCCGCACCCATAATCCAGCACCGTATTTTTCTTTGTGATAAAACCGCTGTCCGCCAACCTCTCCAGCACAGGATACGGTGTGGGTTCGTACGGAAATCTGTAGCTGTCTGAATGTGAGTCATCGCGGCCCGTAGTCCTGATCCGCAGCAGCTTGTCCCATTGATTCTCGGTCATCTCTACCTCTCTTCTACATTTGTTTCCGGACTACGAGGTACTCATCACCGTTTCGATAAAACGGACAGCTTTCATACCTGCTCTGACTGATGCGCCAATAATCGTCTTCATCCATCCGACAGTCGCAGTAGTATTCATCGTATTCTTCGTCGTAGACATAGTATGCACAGCTTAGACATAAATTCATGATTTCTCCTTTTTGGAAACACACGGGGACGGTCCTTCTGTGTTTTCAGAACGCAGAGACTCACGGGGACGATCCTTCTCTGTTTACAAAACACAAAAGGACCGTCCCCGTGTGTTCCCCGTGTGTTCCGTGTGTTTTCAGGCAACCACTCCGGGCAGTTCCGCCAAAGAATGGATCATCACGTCGGGATCGGACTCCTCTCTCAGCAGTTCTTCCGAGAAGCTCGTGTCGATCCCAATCGCCATCATCCCGGCTGCTTTTGCTGCCAGTATCCCGTTCGGTGCGTCTTCCACGACCACACAATCTTCCGGCGCGACCCCTAAAAACCCGGCACCTTTCAGATAAATCTCCGGGTCGGGTTTCTTCTTCTCCACATTATCGCCGGTGACGAACGCATCGAAAACTTCCTTTCCGATACCCATTGCCCTTAAATTGTGTTTGACTTTGCCCCAGTCGGCCGAAGTGCAGACGCAGATTTTGAACCCCATGTCCTTCAATTGATACAAAAGTGAAGGAATCTCCTTCGGCACGAAAGCGTCCGTTTCCACGTACTCTCCATAATAGTCGTAGCAGCGCTGCTTCATCGCCGGATCATATTCATGTCCATATTTCCGTGCAACGCCCCCGATGTACAGATCTTCGCCTCTGCCGACGAAGGGTGTAAAATCTTCGGCTTTTGCTTCAATTCCATAATCACGCAGAGCCAGAATTCCCGATTTGGTCATCAATGTTTCCGAATCGATCAGAACGCCATCCATATCAAAAAGAACCGCTTTATATTTCATCATATACCCTCCCGTCATCCAGTTTTTTCCAGGTAAAATGTGTTCCGTCAAATGTCATGTAGCTTCGGCAGCTTCCCTCTTTTGGGATTGACACCGAGCCGGGATTTAAATACATAAAATTGTCATACGCTCTGTGAGCCGGGACATGCGTGTGTCCGCACAGCAGAAAGTCTCCTTTTTTCAGAGGCGGTGGGCTCTGCTCATTTGCGTGATGCCCATGTGTCATGTATATCACATTACTGCCTGCAGGAAGCAGCGCATAGTCCGCCATGACCGGAAAGTGCAGAACCATCTGGTCCACTTCCGCCTCACAGTTCCCCCTAACGCAAATCAACTCTGCCGCATGGTCATTCAGAAGCGTGATCACACCTTTTGGATCATATCCGTCCGGCAGATCGTTTCTCGGACCATGATAAAGCAAGTCCCCCAGCAGGATCAGCCTGTCGGCCTTCTCCTCCCTGTATCGTTCAAACATCATTTCGCAAAACAATGCCGATCCGTGAATGTCTGAAGCGATCATCCATTTCATCTACATACCTCCTCAATAGAAAACACAGGGAACACAGGGGGACGGTTCTCTCTGTTACATTCTGTCAAAAGCCGGCTCTCCGTTTTTTGAAGGAAGGGCCTGCTTATATTGGTTAAATTCTTTCCAATCTCCCGATTACCGCTTATGCCAGCTGCAGCTCCTCAGCATGCTCCTTCATCCCGGCGATAACAATTGCCGACACATCTTTGATATCCATCCCAAGCATCTCGCAGCCCTTCAGGATCAGCCCACGGTCACACTTTGCGGCAAATCTCTTGTCCTTCCATTTCTTCATAAAGCTTTTCACTTCCATATCCACAATGCCGTTTGGACGCATTCTCGCCGCAGCCTGCACGATTCCGGTCAATTCGTCTACCGTAAAAAGGCTTTTTTCCAGATCGGTCACCGGTTCGACTTCCGTACAGATTCCATATCCGTGTGAAAGGATCGCGCGGATGTCCTCTTCCGGCACTCCCAGTTCGCGGAGCGGTTCTTCCGTATGTGCCAAATGCTCATCCGGGTATTTTTCATAATCATAGTCATGAAGCCAGCCAACTGCTTCCCAATGCTCCTTATCTGCCCCAAAGTGCTCCGCCATCGCACCCATTGCGGCAGATACGTTGGCGGCATGAAGAATGAGGTGCTCTTCGGTTACCATTGTTGCATTGATCTCTTTTGCTTTCTCAAGTGTCAGTTTATCCATTAACTATTACCTCTCTGTCTGTGTATAAAGCGATATTTTATAACATTTAAGGCTGTTCCCATGTGTTCCCACGCGGACTTTTCCAACAAACACAAAATGACCGCCCCAATGTATTCCTTTTCGGTGAGAAACATTTTCCGTTTGTCAACACAAAAGGATCGTCC
>CADCPK010000259.1 GCA_902803215.1 uncultured Lachnospiraceae bacterium | reverse complement strand
GTCGTGATCGGACAGGTGGGCAGCCTGATTGACAGGAAAGTGAGGATTTTGCGATGAAAACAAATACAAGATCTTCCATAAGAGATGCCCTCTACGAAGCACCGGGGCCAAAGACCAAAAGAGTGATAAACATCGCTACGGTACTGTCGCTCGCCGCACTGGCATTTTTCCTTTATCTGATCGTCAGGAGATTCTATGAGACCGGCCAGCTGGCTTCACGCTACTGGTCCATCTTCCTCCGTGGAACGACATGGAAGTTTATGGGAAAGGGCCTTCTGGGAACTCTCGAAGTGGCTGTGGTCGCAGGAGCGGTGACATTCTGCGCAGGCTTCTGTCTCATGGTGCTCCGCATCAGCGGCAGTCGTATCGCCCGGGGAATCAGCATCGCGATCATTGAATTCACCCGCGGTGTGCCTACCCTTCTGCTGATATATTTCTTCTTCTTGGTGGTCCCGTCGTTCGGTATTAAACTTCCGCCTTTCTGGAAGGTATGTCTGCCGGTCTCCATCTCGGCCTCCGGCATTGTGGCCGAAGTGCTGCGGTCCGGCGTGAACGCGGTGCCGAAAGGGCAGAAGGAAGCGGCTATGTGTCTGGGCATGCAGCCGGCTAATGTGTTTTTGAAAGTAGTATTTCCGCAGGCATTCCGCTTTGTCATCCCGGCGCTGATCTCCGAGATGGTCATTGTGGTGAAGGATACGACATTCGCGTACGTGGTCAATTACCCCGACCTGATGCAGAACGCGAAGGTCCTGATTTCCAATTATGATGCTCTTCTGGCGGTATATTTCGTGGTAGGCATCATCTACATCATCATCAACTGGCTGCTGAACAAACTGTCGGTGGCCGTAGGAAACCGCACAAATCGCTTGCGGGTATCGTCTGCAGGAAAGGAGAGTTGACCAATGGCACAGACAAAAAGCATGGAAGTACCGGTCATCGAGCTGATCAATGTGGATAAGCATTTCGGTGACCTGCATGTGCTCAAAAATATAAACCTCAGCGTACACCGCGGTGAGGTGGTGGTCATCATCGGACCTTCCGGCTCCGGAAAATCCACGCTCTGCCGGACGATGAACCGTCTGGAAACGATCGATTCCGGTGAGATCCGCATAGAAGGAACGCCCATACCGCAGGAAGGAAGAGAGCTGGCAAGGCTCCGTGCGCAGGTGGGCATGGTGTTCCAGCAATTCAACCTGTTTGCGCATAAAACGATTCTCGATAACGTGACGCTCGGACCGATGGACGTGCTGAAAAAATCCAAAAAAGAAGCGCGCGAAGAAGCCATGCGGCTCCTTACCCGTGTAGGCGTTGAATCGCAGGCAGCAAAGGTGCCGGCCCAGCTTTCGGGCGGGCAGCAGCAGAGGGTAGCTATCGCCCGCGCCCTTGCCATGCATCCTAAGGCCATTTTGTTCGATGAGCCGACCAGCGCGCTGGATCCCGAGATGATCGGGGAGGTGCTCGACGTCATGACCGAGCTGGCTAAAGAAGGCATGACCATGGTCGTGGTGACCCACGAGATGAACTTCGCAAGGCGCGTGGCTGACAGAGTCATCTTTATGGACGGCGGAAGCATCATCGAAGAAAACACACCGGAAGAATTCTTCTCGAATCCGCAGACGCAGAGGGCGAAGGACTTTCTCAATTCTATAAAAGATCATTGAAGCACAGGTAGATTTCCGGCAGTAAAAGCTGAGTTGATCAGCGGATACTGCCGGTGTTTTATTTTGGTCAAGGGTTTTTTCGCATTTACAGATAAGAAATACAGGCTGCAGCTTTTTGCATTGAAGCTGGAAGTCTATCCGGAATTGTTATTACAGAAGGCGGATTACCGGCGCTTTTTAAACGCATCCATATAGGCCATCATCCTCATAAGGTTGGCAACCTCTTTTTGTCCTTCAGCATTCAAATTATGATAGAGAGTATGCAGATAATCTGTCTCGATCGTTTCAGGTGAAGCATCACTGTCAGACTGAGATTCAGATAAACGTCGTATATGTTCCTTTGATGCGGCGATGATTACAGATGAAGGATCTACCTTATAGTAGTTGCAGATAGCATTCAGCGTGTCATCATCAATACGCCGCTCACCGTTTTCTATTCTGCCCAGAAGCGTGTTGGAAATATGCAAACCATTTTTGGCCAGTCCAACTGCGACACAGCGGATAGTTTGATTGTTACCAGTACGGATCTTCCTGAGTTCGGCACCGATTTCTTCTATGATTTCGGTGGCTTTGAAGTTCTTGTATGCCATTTTTGAATCGCTCCTTTGACTTAGTGGATATAAGTATTATAAGCTTTGCCGACACATTTGGCAATTATGATGACAAATAGCGAAAAAGTCGTTGAAGAATACGACAAATAGAGATATAATATCAATAAGAAATGCCAAATAATGATAAACGAGGATCCTGACATGGCAGGAAGAAATGTAACAGTAATAACAGACACGGACGGAAGAAAGATTGTAATGATCAATGACATTCTATTTAACTAAAGGGAAATGTTCTATGGAAACGAATTATAATGTGATTCAGGATGCTGATGGGAAAAGTATTGTAGTCATCAACGATATCCGATTCAAAGGAAAGAGAAAAATCAACTGGGATGATGTAGAGGAATATCTGCGTAAATATATAGGCAGGTTCTATGAGGTCGCTGATACGCAAGATATTGTCTACATTGGAAAAGACTTTCCGGATGAGTATAGTGGATCTAATGATTCAGCGAGACTGCAAGGAGCGCTTGCCAAAGCTAAGGCAAATGCCGCTCAGGGCATTCCTCAGCTGATTCAGACGGCTAATAATAAGAGATACAAGGAAAACCTTGCTGATAAGCATAAGAAAAATGCAATGCTTGGGTGGTACCGTTATACATCACGCTTTGCGTTGCCTGTATATAGTAGTGATGATGAGATTGACAGGCATAACGTGTTCAGGATAGAAGTCCTGATTCGGCAGGAGGAAAATGGAAAAATGTATCTGTATGATCTTGTAAATATAAAAAAAGAAACGAGCACCCCGCTTGAGTCATAGACTGTACGGTAACAAACCCATTTCCTTTTGAGGGTATGATACAGGGTTAAAAGGTTTTTGTCAATAGAATAAAAACAATTTGTGTTTTTTCGGCATCTGTCATAGGACAGGCTTTAGGGGATGCGAATGCAACAAAAAACACAATGCTTCGGTAATGAGACAATTTGACAGAAATGTATCATGATGAAGCGCCGTGGCATGATTCAAAATTGAATCATGCCGCGGTTTATTTGGTCAAAGGGGACGTTTCTCTATGGCCCATTTTTTTAGAACAATATCGACAAATTATCTGACAAAACAGTAAATTATATGGGGCAAACAGATACGTCCCGGGTGGCCCGCTTATCGAACGCTTACCTGTGAGTTTATTACGAATGATAGGTAAGCGCTTCTTTATTGCTTCTAAACAAAGTGCCGGTCATTAAATTCCAACTACGTCATTTCCTTCTAAATGACGAAATGGGCTCTTGATGATGACAAATATCAGGGATATAGTATAGGTGAATTGATATCTATAAAATGACGAAGTGAATGCTGTGTGTGGAGGATGAACATTAATGATTACAGGTGAACTGAAAAATAAAATCGACAGTATTTGGGAGATTTTCTGGACCGGCGGTCTTACAAACCCATTGGATGTCATTGA
Organism: uncultured Lachnospiraceae bacterium; assembly: GCA_902803215.1. Taxonomy (GTDB): domain Bacteria; phylum Bacillota; class Clostridia; order Lachnospirales; family Lachnospiraceae; genus Blautia_A. Next base: position 1,606 of record CADCPK010000259.1, on the reverse strand, counting down.
GCAGATGACATATATGATGTTCATTCATGATCTGGACGACTCGGATAATCTTCGCGCAAAGGAAGCGGCTATGCTGGGCCTTCCCTATCAAAGTATCTTTGCGGATGAGGTGCGAATCGGTGATCGTACAATTGCAGGGAATCAGCTGAAATGGAGTATCTTCCATGATTTTCCGGCAGCGAAAATGTACAGTGTGGTTCAGGAATGGGTATTTCCCTTTATTAAAAATCTGCATGGCGACAAGGACAGCGCCTACGCTAAATATATGGGAGATGCGATCTTCAAAATCCCGACGCCGCTGATGATGGATAAAATCGTTACTTCCATGGACACTCTGTATGCGCAGATGGCACAGGTGAAATCTTCGGATATCCGAGGAGACGTATACGAATACCTGCTCTCCAAACTATCCACCGCCGGAGTGAACGGGCAGTTCCGGACGCCGAGACATATTATACGCATGATGGTCGATCTGATGGAACCGACACCGGATGAAGTCATCTGTGATCCGGCCTGCGGCACGTCCGGCTTCCTGGTAGCCGCAAGTGAATATCTGAAAGAGAACCGAAAAGAAGAGGTTTTCTTTAACCGACAGAATAAGGACCATTATATGAATCACATGTTCCATGGATTCGATATGGATCGCACGATGCTCCGTATCGGTGCCATGAACATGATGACACACGGTGTGGACAATCCCTTTATTGAATACCGTGACAGTCTTTCCGATCAAAATCCGGACCGTGACACTTACACCCTGATTTTAGCGAATCCCCCTTTCAAAGGTTCCCTGGATTATGACACGGTATCTACGGATCTGCTGAAGGTCTGTAAGACAAAGAAAACAGAGCTTCTGTTTCTGGCGTTGTTTGATCGAATGTTGAAGGTGGGCGGACGTTGTGCCTGCATCGTGCCTGATGGCGTGTTGTTTGGCTCTTCCACTGCTCATAAGGCGATTCGAAAGGAACTGATCGAGAATCAAAGACTTCAGGCTGTGATCTCCATGCCTTCAGGCGTGTTCAAGCCTTACGCCGGAGTTTCCACTGCTATTCTAATCTTTACAAAGACGGGACACGGCGGAACAGATAACGTCTGGTTTTATGACATGAAGGCTGACGGGTTCAGCCTGGACGATAAACGCAGTGCAGTAAAAGAAAATGACATTCCGGACATTATAGAAAGATTCCGGAACCTTGACGGAGAGACCGACCGCAAGCGTACAGAGCAGAGCTTCTTTGTGCCGAAGCAGGAAATCGTCGACAATGATTACGATCTTTCCATCAACAAGTATAAACAGGTAGAATATGTGCCTGTGGAATATCCTCCTACAGAGGAGATTATGGCAGATCTGCGTGAGATTGAAAAGAAAATCGGCGAAGAGATGGCGGAATTGGAACGGTTGCTGGGAGTGTAAATTGATATTTTGGGGGACAAGATAATTACGTCGGAAGCCATACGTTGGAAATATAAATGGAGACAGTATTTTGCATACAGAAAAAGAACTGGCAATTATCGAAAAATATAAAGCATCCACAGACGAGGAAGTACTGGAGTTTGTAAAAGGCGTTTTAAACGGAGAAGACAGGTTGAATTTTATTACTGTAGC
>CADCPK010000258.1 GCA_902803215.1 uncultured Lachnospiraceae bacterium | reverse complement strand
GTCCGGTAAATTTTTGTCAAATATAACGATTTCTTCAATTATGCCAAAAAACAACCCCTTTTAAAACCGACTTCTATTATGTATAATCAAAAAAGAATAAAAACACATACGGAGGATACAATGATACTATCCTGTCATAATATCAATAAAGCGTTCGGAGAAAAAGTCATCCTCAAGGACGCATCGTTTCATATTGAAGAAAGAGAGAAAACCGCGCTGATCGGAAACAACGGGGCGGGAAAGACTACGCTCCTTCGCATCATCATGGGCGAACTGTCCGCCGATTCGGGAACCGTGTCGACGGCCAAAGACAGCCGCATCGGTTATCTTGCCCAGTACCGCGATGCTGAGGGCGACCGCACGATCTACGAGGAGGTCCTTCACACCAGGCAGGACCTTCTGGATATGGAAGAAAAGCTGCGCAGCATGGAGTACGGGATGAAGGAAGCCTCGGGCGCTGAGCTGGAAGCGCTGATGAATTCTTACGACCGCCTCAGCAGGCAGTACGAGCTGGAGAATGGTTTTGCCTATAAAAGCAACGTGGTTGGCGTTCTGAAAGGCCTCGGGTTTGATGAGAGCGATTTCGACCGTCATATCGGCACACTTTCGGGAGGCCAGAAAACCCGTGTAGGCCTGGGCAAGCTCCTTCTCTCCGAGCCCGATCTTCTGCTTCTCGACGAGCCCACCAACCATCTGGACATGGGCAGCATCGAGTGGCTCGAGACATATCTTACCAACTATCGCGGAGCCGTGCTGATCGTCACCCACGACCGCTATTTCCTCGATAAGGTGGTCACCAAGGTGATCGAGATCGAGAACGGCAAACTCATGCAGTTCTCGGGAAGCTATACAGACTTTGCCGACAAAAAGGCGATGATCCGTGACGCCGAATACAAAGCCTGGCTCAATCAGCAGCGCGAGATCGAGCATCAGCAGGCCGTCATCACCAAGCTGAAATCGTTCAACCGTGAGAAATCCATCAAGCGGGCGGAAAGCCGCGAAAAGATGCTCTCCAAGATAGAACGGCTGGAACGTCCGGCCGAGCTGAACAATCGGATGCGCATTCAGCTTGAGCCCAGGATGGTCAGCGGAAACGATGTGCTGTCGGTGCAGCATCTCTCCAAAAGCTTTCCGGGGCAGACGCTTTTCAGCGATGTTTCTTTCGAGATCAAACGCGGCGAAAAGGTCGCGCTGATCGGCAGCAACGGTACGGGAAAGACCACTCTGCTCAAGATCCTGAACGGCGTGCTGCCCGCTGACGAGGGGCAGTTCACCCTCGGAGCAAAAGTGCAGATCGGCTACTACGATCAGGAACAGCATGTCCTGCATCCCGAAAAGACGATCTTCGAGGAGATATCGGATTCCTATCCCACGCTCACCGAGACCGAGATCCGCAATATGCTCGCGGCCTTTCTGTTTACCGGGGATGATGTGTTCAAGCTCATCTCTTCCCTCTCGGGCGGTGAAAAAGGGCGTGTGTCGCTTGCCAAGCTGATGCTCTCCGAGGCCAATTTTATCATCCTCGATGAGCCGACCAACCATCTGGACATTGCTTCCAAGGAGATTTTGGAGGAAGCGCTGAACAGTTATACCGGCACGGTCTTCTACGTATCCCATGACCGTTATTTTATCAATCAGACGGCGGAAAGGATACTCGACCTTACAAACCGCACGCTGGTCAATTATATCGGGAATTACGACTACTATCTCGAGAAGAAGGACGAGCTGACTGCCCGCTATGCAGGCACGACGGAGGATGCGTCCGCCGAGAATGCCGTGTCCGAGAACAAGCTTTCGTGGCAGCAGAAAAAGGAAGAACAGGCCAAAAAGCGCCGTAAAGAAACGCAGCTGAAAAAGGCTGAGGAACGCATAGAGCAGCTGGAGACGCGCGATGCCGAGATCGATGAGCTTATGGCTTCGCCCGAGATCTGCACCGATTATGAGAAGATCTCCGCCCTGAGCATCGAGAAAAATCAGATTGCGGAAGAACTGGAAAAACTGTATGAATCCTGGGAGGAGCTTGCATCGGATGTACAGGAGTGAACAAGGCAGCCGGTATCTGTATATGGAAGTGTATGAGCATTATCGCGGACTGATCCTTTCCGAAGTGCTGAAGAGCGGCGACCGTATGCCTTCGCTCAGAAAAGCGTCCGCGGAACTGTCGCGCAGCCGCACAACTGTCGAGAGCGCGTACTTTCAGCTCGCTGCCGACGGCTATATCGTGGCCCGGTCGCGGAGCGGCTACTATGTGACGGACATTGCTTCGGCGAGAAAGAGCAAAGATGTTTCAGGGCGGGAAATGCCGCACGGGCGCGAAAACGCTCACGGCAGTAAACCCCGATACGATTTTGCCTCCTCGGGCGTCGACAGGGAGAGCTTTCGTTTTGATCTGTGGCAGCGATATATCAAAAGTGCGTTGAGGCAGGACGAGCGCCTTCTCTCCTACGGCGAACCGCAGGGAGAGGCGGATTTCCGCGAAGCGTTGTCCGCCTATGTGAGAGACCGCCGCAACATTCTCTGTTCCCCAGACCAGATCGTGGTGGGCGCCGGTGTACAGACGCTTTTGCATCTGTTATGTCCGCTTTTGAAGGAACGACACACGGTTTCCTTCCCCACCTCGTCTTTTGTGCATGGTGCCGCGGTGTTCTGCGATCATGGCTTTGATGTGCATTACCGTGACAAGGATGCGGACATCATCTATGTCTCTCCCGCTCATATGAACCGGCTCGGGGATATCATGCCGGTAAAGCGGCGGATGGAACTGATCCGATATGCATCGAGCACCGGAAGTGTGATCATCGAGGATGACTATGAAAACGAATTCGTCTATCTGCAGAAGCCTACACCTTCGCTCTATGGACTTTCGCGGGAGGATAACGTCGTCTATATCGGCTCGTTCTCCAGGCTTCTGCTTCCTTCCATACGCATCAGCTTTATGATCCTTCCGTTTCCTTTGCTGGAGGAATATCAAAAGACGGCTGCGAATTACAACCAGACGGCCTCCAAGGCGGAGCAGATCGCTCTTGCGCAGTTCATCAGGGACGGACATCTGACGGCGCAGATCAGGCGCCTCCGAAGGCTGTACGCGGCCAAGCAGCAGCATTTGTCGGAGACTGCGGTACAAATTTTCGGCTCCGGCTGCAGAGTCAGAAACGCGCCGTCGGGGACGATGGTTACCGTCTCGGTTCCCTGTAAAAAAGGCTCCGGGGAGATTGTTCCCGAGGACATTGTGAAAAGAGCTATTGATGCAGGCCTGCGTATATTGCCGCCGGAATGTTTGGACGGTATGCTCAAATTCACCCTTTCTTGTTCTTCCATTCCCGAGGAGGACTTCATGCCCGCTCTGCTTTTGTTGAAGGAGGCAAGTGAGTAAATAGTCAGTAAATAGTGAGTAAATGGGGACGTATCTCAGTGAGTAAATGGGGACGCATCTCAGTGAGTAAATGGGGACGTATCTCATTGACTCATTTTGTGCTAGGGGACTCTCAGAGACTCATTTGCAAAGCAAATATGAGTCTCTGAGAAATGTCCCCAAACACCCATGCCGCGCACTCGGCACCACCATAAATGAAACAGTGCGACCGGCAGGTTATTGAATATATTCTTGCTTTTAT
>CADCPK010000257.1 GCA_902803215.1 uncultured Lachnospiraceae bacterium | reverse complement strand
TTTAACGGTGTCAGGTACCGTGAACAAAGTATGAACAAGGAGCCGGAAATCCGGCTCCTTGTTCATACTTTGTTCACGGTACCTGACACCGTTAACGGCAAATTAATCCGGATCCGCGGTCGCCAGCACTACGTTAAACACATCTGACAGCATATCCGAATCCGAGTAGGGATAATAACGCGCCTCAAAATACATGAACCCGTTCTCGCACTCCTCGGTAAAGCAGGTGACTCGATACTCTGTACCATCCTCTGTGTAAGAATACGTAAGAGCATACATTCCGGGGTTTGCCTCCACCGGTGCCGGTCCTTCCGGCTCATTCACGATCGTCTTACTCTCAAGCGCATTCTGCGATATGATATTAAGATACGCTTCGGCGTCATCGCTCCGGTCATTATAGGATACCAGGATGAAGGGAACTCCTGTATCTGACAGCTTAACGATCGAACTGCCGTATTCAGACGTACGGGCAGAAACCCCTTCCGGACAGCCAAAGCTAAAGCCTTTGACATCATTGTGATACATTACAACTCCATCAACCACATCCGCAGGGTCGCTCTCCGCAGATACCGAAGCAGTCATAAGTCCTGCAGTGACAAGTGCTGCGAGGAGCAAAAGATTTTTTTTCATAAACGCCCTCCTCCATTTGATGCAAACAGTAAAAACACTTTGATGATGCATTGGTTATCGTGAAAACAAAACATATTCAACGTGAATCAGCGTCTCTTCAGGATATGATACACCTTCTTTGCCCCGCGGTACGCAAGCCTCGCCCCCGCGCGGATCTTTCTCTCGACCCTCTCCTCGATCCAGTAGAAGGAACCCTTTTTCAGCGCCTCGATCTCTCGTTTCTGGCGCTCAATTTCTTCCTTCTGTGCCTGCTTATCGGCCTCGAGCTTTTTGATCTTGATCCCGCGCTCACGCTTCGTAGCCCACAGATCAAGCCTCTCATTCTTCAGGTTATCATTCTCTCTCTGCATCTTGCCAACGGCACTCTTCTTAGCCCTGTTGGCCTCGTCAACCTGCATATCCATGCGGTAGAACAAATAATCGTCGGCGTCCATCGCCATGATATTGACAAGCTGCTCGTACTCATTCTCATCGGTAAAATACAGCACATCTTTTCCGGTGATGCCCAGATCGTCAAACCACTCATTTTTCAGCTTATCAAAGAGCTTGTAGTACGACTCGCCTTTGATCGTATTCAGGTTCCAGAGTGAGAAATGCAATGCATAATCGATGAAATCTCTCTCGTACCTCTCGAAGAGGCCCCACTCTTTAAGCTGCGCTCTGAGTGCAACAAGCGCATCGTAGAAGCAATGCCAACTCAGCTCACGGCTGACCGAAAGGCTTCTTCCGTCGTCCACTCTTCTGTGATGCGCAAGCACCATATCGAGAAGCGAGATCCTCTCCGCTTTCACGATGGCAGAAAATACAAACAGCATATCGTTGGTCGTTCTCTGCACCTGGTACTGCAGATTATTCTCACGCACAAAATCGGCCTTGAAGATCTTGTCCCACGGCCAGCCCACAAAGGCCCTGAAAATGTCCTTCGGGATATCACTGCCCGCAAACGGACGCTCGGCCGGAAGCAGTTTGGTCTTCACCGTAAACTGTGCATTCTCATATGTCTGCGTCTCGACAAAGTACTGATCGCTGCGGAACACCAGAACATCACTGTTCTCGGTATGCGCTTTCTCGTAACTCCTGCGCAGCATCTCGGTGTCGAAGAAATCATCCGCATCGAGGAATGCCAGATACTCGCCTTTTGCATACTGCATACCGGTGTTTCTGGCCGCACCTGCGCCTGCATTCTCCTGATGGATCGCTTTTACGCGGCTGTCCTTGGCTTCGTACTCTTTCAGGATCTCAAAGGTTTCATCCTCGGAACCGTCGTCCACGCAGATGAACTCCGCCTTGATCTCATCTCTTGTGAGAAGCGAATCCAGACATTCTCTGATGAACGGCGCCGCATTGTACGCCGGAATAATAACCGATACTCTGATCTTTTCGTAGTAAGCATCGGGATCCTCGAGGATCTCGTTCAGCATCATCCAGAGCCTCGGCCCAAGCAGTTCCTCATCCATCTTGCCCTGCGCCATCGGCTCTCTGAACTCGTCGCAGATGTGATGCAGGTAATCTCTCTTCAGGCTGTCCTCCAGACGATAGTAGGTCATGCTGAAGCTGTTGAACTTTTTGAAATAGAAGATCTTCTCGTACTTTTTGACCAGTTTATGATCCTTGCTGATGATATTCCAGAGGAATTTGTACTCCTCGGTATGCGCATAAAACTTGCCCTTGCTGAACATGGAAGCGTTGGGATTGTCACGCCTGTACATGTACATCGGCTTGTCACAGAACATGATCCGCTCTGCGCGCATAAAGGTCTGGAACCAGAAACCGATATCCTGGTAGGATGCCCCCGGAGACTCATGATGGCGGATATGCCATTTGTTCAGGAATTCCCTGTTATAGATGCCGGTCCAGGTGTTCATCATAAAGCTGAACACTTCGGTCTCTTCGGACGGATTGATCACACGGCCATAATAAGTCTTGTCATTCGAAAGACGGACGAGCTTTTTGTCCATCTTCCCGTTCTCTTTAATCCAGAAACGGGAGAAATCGGATTTGACAAGATCCAGATTGCTCACATGCGCAAGTTCGTAAAGGGTCTCGAACATGTCGTACGGCACAAAATCATCCGGCTCCAGAATACCGATATACTCTCCTCTTGCGGCGTCGATACCGACGTTCATCGAGTGACCGTAGCCGGTATTCTTCTTTGAAATGATGCGGAAACGTCTGTCGACCGTCGCATATTCCTTCATGATCGGCATGGATTCGTCCGTCGATCCGTCGTTCACGCAGATAAACTCCATATCCTTGAGCGTCTGATTTGTCAGGCACTGCAGGGCATGGTTGAGATAATCCTCCTGATTGTAAACCGGAACGATCACGCTGACCTTGGGTGATTCGCATTTTTCAAAGAAAACATCTTTGATCTTTTCGGAATTGTCGGCAACAGGCTCGACTTTTCCCGCCTCTTTATCTTTGATCAGATTGTTCAGATTTCTCCTCTGGTCATCGATAAAGTAGTAATTGAGTCCCTTAAAGAACTCTACGGTATCCGCTACGACCTTGTCTCCGTAGGTCTCATCGATGCAAAGCCTCTTGCACCAGTAGATGATATCGTTGAGCTCGGACCTGATGATCCTCTTGAAAATATCCCTGTCGACGTTATCCTCAAGCAGCTGCTTCTCGATGATCTTGAAGGAATCCATCTGGCACTGAAAATGGATGGCACGCTGCCCGACGAGGGACGAGGACATATTGACCCGGTGCACCACAAGTCTGTCCCTGCTTGCAGCGACACGCGGCGCGGTGGTCATGACATGCATGAAAAAAGAACGGTCGTTCACGCATCTCAGGTGGTTGAAAGTGATGTTGTTCTCAAGCAGGAAGCTGCGTCTGTAGATTCCTGTCCACGGAGTGACACAGAGCTTAAAGCGCACATCGTTGTCGGAAATGGCAAGCAGCCTGTGAAAATCTCCCGGTGTGAGTTTGTTGAGAGAATAATCGTTGTTTTCGACGGTAGTATTCAGCTCTTCATCGTATGCGATGCCCATAAATTTGAGGCAGTCAAGGTCCATCTTGACGGCTTTATGGTAGATTGCTTCGTATGCATAATTAAGCACGTAATCGTCGGCATCCATAAAGTGCACATACTCACCCTGCGCAACTTTGAGTCCATTGTTACGGGCGGCTCCGGCATACTGATTCTGCTGCGTGAGCAGTTTTACACGCTCGTCTCTCTCGGCGTATTTTTCGATGATCTTTCGGGAATTGTCCGTCGATCCGTCGTCGACGCAGATCACCTCGATCTCTTTAAGCGACTGCTTAAGAATGGTGGTCAGAGTCTGGTTTAAATATGCTTCGGCATTATATACCGGGATAATAACTGAAATTTTAGGGGCCATTACAGTTCCTCACTTCTCTAATCGATTTTTGTTTGGTGTGTATGAAACCTCAGTTTATATTTTAAGAAATATCAATTTCCATGAATAGGCGATTCTTTTCGTGCATTTTCAAAGGATCTTTTCCATCCCTGTTTTCTGCACGCCCATGCCCATAGCTTCGTAAAAAGCGCGGGCGCCGGGATTGCATTCCCACACGTTGAGCGTCACATTATAGCAGCCCTGCGACCTTGCGTAGTCCTCGGTAAACCGGTAAAGCTCCTGCCCCACATGCCTGCCGCGTGCCGTCTCCTCCACGCAGATATCGTCGATGTAGAGCGTCTTTATGTCCTCCATCAGGCGCTCTCCCAGATGCCACTGCATGATGCAAAATGCATGTCCGAGCACTGCTTCACCGCTTGCATTAACCGGTATACCGGAAGATCGGTCCGTGGGTTTATCCACAAACACGAATACCGGTGTGTTTCTATCTTTAAGTATTTCTTCGAGCTCCTGCTCCGTATATTTAGTGGTCGGGCCCTTGAACAGATCGGGGCGGCCGTTATGGTGCACCATATTGACCTGCACCAGCAGATGCATGATCCCTTTGATGTCTTCCTTCGATGCCTTTCTCACATGCATAATGAATATCTCCTGTTTTCAAAAAAGTTATATCTCATCGGACTCTCTTCTGCTCATCGAAACCATCAGATCGTACAAAAACGAGCCCGTCTTTCCTCTCTGCGGATGTTCATCCTCGCCGATATCCAGAAAATGATAGCCGCAGCAATTGATGATGTGCGTTCCCGCCGGATGGACATGCTCTCCCTCGATGCGCCCGTACGATTTATGCACATGGCCGTGCAGCATATATTTGGGCTTGTGACGGTACATGATCTCGTTAAATGTATCGAACCCGTTGTGCGGAAGGTCGGGAAGATCCCCGAATCCTTTCGCCGGTGCGTGCGTCACCAGAATGTCAAATCCGTTCCGCATCGTGATCTTGCTGCGTACCTTGCCGTAACGGCTGCGCATCTCCTTTTCGTCGTACATGTAGGGGCCTTCTCTGTACCGCATGGAGCCGCCGAGGCCCAGTATCCTGAGTCCGCGGTAGTCAAAGACTCTGTCCTCGATGCAGGTGCAGCCGAGGGGCGGGTTCTTTTGGTAGCTCGAATCATGGTTTCCGTGGACATAGAGCAGCGGGCAGTTCGTCATCGAAACCAGAAAATCCAGGTAATGCACGCTCAGATCGCCGCATGAGATGATCAGATCTACGTCTTTGACCAGTTCTTTATCAAAAAAGTCCCAGAGTATCTTTTCCTCCACGTCCGCAATGGCCAGTATTTTCATATATTACTCCTTGATCACACCGCTGGTCTGTACGGCCTTCTTCCCCGACTCGCTCAGCGCGGCTTTAACGGGAAGACTTCCCACTACATTGTCATTGAGCCAGTTCATGCTTGCGATCTCTTCGTTGCTCAGTCGGACCATACTGTCGGCCTCCTGCACGATACCTGTCTGGCTGTGCAGCTCCCCGGCAAATGGATTGAGCGTGCCGGCAACCAGAGCATTTCGCATCGCGTCCACCATCTTGCGGGAATAGAACGGAAGGTCCTTCGAAAGAATGACATCGATCACGCCTGCGGACATGCCCCACCAGTAGTTGAGTGCGCGCTCCTTCGAAGCAGTCTTGTCGGGCCAGCTCTCGTTGAGGATCGTCTTGATGATCAGCTCGTAGTATCTTCCCCAGTCCCACACCGGTGCGGCCAGATTGTAGATGCTGCCGTCCTCGTTGAAACGGAAGATACCGTACTCACGGTTCGCCTCGCTGGGCTTAATCATGTCGAGCCCCGACACCACGCGGATGCCGCGGTCCTGCATAAACTGGTGCCAGTCCTTGTTCTCCAGCGTGGACCAGGCAAGATGAACCTCCACATATGGGTCAATGATCGCGGCTCCAAGGGCAAAGGCATTGATGTTGGCCACAGTTCCGTAGATCGGATAGTCAGCCACATACCCCAGCCTGTGGTTGCGCGAGACGCTCGCGGCAAGGGCACCCATCAGGAATTTTGCCTCGTACATTCTACCATAGTACGAGATGACCGCGCTGGTGGAAAGATTTACCGAACAGTTCAGGAATTTTACCTTTGGATATTCCACAGCGGCCTTGAGTGTCAGATTCATCTGCGCGGTAGACGGCGTGATGATCATTTCACATTTATTGTCGATCGCATCCTTAACGGCTTCCATGAACTTTTCTTCGGTATCGCAGCCGATGTATGGTTTCGTCTCGACCAGATCGCCGAATACTTCGGACAGATGGTTTCTTCCCAGTTCATGGCCGTACAGCCAGCGGGAATTTTCGGGATCGATGTCATAGATGAACGCGATCTTCAGTCTCCGTCCCCATGTACGAACAGATTTGATCATCTTGATCGGCGTTGTGAGCAGGCTTTCACTCTTTTCGGTCTCCGGATTTTCCACGAAATCGATATCGTAACGGTTCGATTCCACGCGGAATTCGCTCCAGATCTTCTGGACCTTTGCCGTGATGTCTTTTCGTGTGTCGTCGATCAGGCTCTTGTATGGGAAGATCCCAATATAAACCAGAAACGCATCGGCGGTCGTCATATTGAGCGGCTGATTTGCCGCCGCCTCGGCCTCGTAAACAAGAGAAAAGACGTTGAACGAGGAACGAAGATCTTCCATCGTCTCCTCGGGCCACGGGTTCTTCAGATCACAGCCGAATGCCTCGGCGAGTTTTGCATAGCTCCCCGGTATCGAAAAGCGGATGTCGTAGGTCGGAATGATCTCGAAGAATTCCAAAAACTCAAAGTACAGCTTTGCTTCGGGGTCATCACGGTTGGCCGGAATGATCCTGGTTACGTCCGCAGTGATCGTCGGCACTTCCAGATATTTGAGCACCGACACTCTCTTGTTGCCTTCGAGGGTGTAAAACCTCCACATATATTCGTAAACCTTGACGGCATCTCGAATACCTTCAGTGATCTGGGCTTCGTACAGTGTGTTCCACTTTGTGGAGAACTCGGAACCTTCATCCAGCATCGGCATATAATTGGCCGCAAACGCCTCCTGACGTCCCCTTGTTCTGGTCCCTACGACCTGGGCAAGAGGAATATCGAGGATCCCCACAGGCACTTCGGGAAGTCTTCCCTGGCCTTCAAGGAAATGGTCCAGAGCCGGCAGAAAAGGATACTGTCCTTCGGCGACGGCCTTCTGATATGCCTTTCTTCCTTTTCTCAATGCTCTAACGTATTCGTCTTTCATTTTGCTCTATTTCTCCTTTCCGGTGTGCGGAATAGCGTTACTATTCACGGCCTTAAAGCTGTGAACAGGAACGATAAAGCACTTCTATCAATCGCTCATGCATACGCGGATTGTCTTCTTTTTGGTCGATCTCCCGTACAAGATCCGGGATATTATATTTTACTTCGTGTATCTCATATTTCCGTGTTTGTGTATCGAAAAGCAGGAAAGTACAGCCTTTCCCATCTCTCTGCTGCCCTATGCTGCCCGGGTTGATGATGGTCGTCTTCCCCACATGTTTTTCGGTCTTGTGGTGCGTGTGTCCGGAGAAGACATAGTCGATCCCTTCGTATGGTTTATCGTCCGTGAGAACCGCGTCGGGATAGACGCGTCCGTTCAGCGGATCGGGCACCGAACCGTGCACAAAGGTCAGGTGAAGCCCGTCTGCGTCAAGGTCTAGCCGGGGCGAGAGGGTTCGAAGATACTCCGTGTTCTCCTTTTTCAGGAGATTTTTGCAGTTTTTATAAGAATTACCATATTTCTCGATGAGTGATTCTTCGGTGCGCTCTCCGTCCAGCACGTCCAGATACATGCGGTCATGGTTGCCTAAAAGGCAGGTCACATTGTTTTCGCGCAGCAGATCGATGATGCGGTCGGAGCCGTAATAGTAGCCCATAACATCACCACCGAAGATGGCCCTGTCGGGAGACAGGGCCTTAGTCATCTCAAAAAAACGTTCAATTGTGTATTGGTTGCCGTGGGCATCCGAGAAGAATATGATTCGCATTTATGATTTCCTTTTTGGGGAGGGAAGTTTTGCCAGAGTGTTATCATACCTGATCTCATAGCGAGACAGGTCAGATATGCTGCCTTCATCCGCCATTTGCTGTACAGCATCGCCAAAAATATACATCTCGTTATCATAGCGGAAAGCCTCGCCCGGTCTTACGTTGAAGCAGCCGTCAATTTCCTCACCCAGCACGTACTCGCGGATCATGGCCTCCACATCGCGGTATCCAAAATTGGCGCGCATGGCCGTGGTTCCCGAAAATCGGACGTTCATCTCAAAGCAGACCGCCCGTCCGGTTTTATCCACACGCATCTGGATGTTCATCGGGCCGCCCGGTTTGTAGGCCTTGCAGATACGTTCAGCCTCTGCGCGGATGGCTTCATTTTCGACCACCACCGCATGCATCGTCGTGCCGTGCCGCAGATCGCGGTGCATGACGATCACATCCATCAGACGTCCTTCCTTATTACAATAGCATCCGACCGTGTACTCATCCTTGTCGGTGCCCAGGCATTCCTCCAGCACATAGCCATCGGTGCCCGCAAAGCGGGACAGTTCTTCGTCATTTCGGATAAAGAAGATGCCCTGTGCGCTCTTGCCCGAGCAGGGCTTTGCGATCAGCGGATAGCCTGTGCGCTTTGCCAGCTCTTCGCAGCCCTTCTTATCGGTCAGTTCGCAAAAGTCGGGGTAGTTGCACCCGTTCTCCTTGAGCCACCGGCAAGTGGCCAGCTTGTCCTGCCCCACAAGCAGCTGCTCGTAGGAGGAAGAGATAAATATGGCTTTTGTTCCCGCGCGGAAGGTGTCTATGTCCTTCGCGATAGCGCGGATGTTTTCCTCCACACCGGTCAGCACGATGTCGATGTTCTTCTCGTTGCAGACCCCAGTGAGCCATCCGATAAATTTTGGATTGTTCGCATAGGGCGAGATGCATGCCTCGTCGCACATATAAAGTCCTGTGGAAAGCGGGCCGATACACGCCCCGACAATATGAAGTTCGAGGTCCGATGCCCTCAGTGCCTTTAAAATTCCCTGGCTGACATTACCGCCAACGCCAAGTACAAGTACATTAATCATTGTTACTCCTTATTATCACATGAGTAAATGGGGACGTATCTTTTTGACTCATTTTTTCAGGTAAAAATGAGTCAAAAAGACACGTCCCCATTTACTCATTAAAATGAGTCAAAAAGATACGTCCCCATTTACTCATTTATCAACATTGATCGTGTTCCGAATCACATACTGCGGCGAATCATTGATACAGATGAAGATTCGCCCGACATATTCTCCGATCAGTCCCAGCAGGAACATGATAATACCGTTAGAAAACAGCACGATCGCCAACGTTGAGCTGTATCCCATGGGAACCGCGGGCACCATGATCTTATGGATGATGGTGTACACGCCGTAGATAAAACCGACGATCGCAAAGAAGGTACCCACGATGGTGGCGATACGAAGGGGCTTGACCGAGAACGAGGTAAACCCGTTGATGAAAAGATTCAGCGATTTGCCCAGCGTGAATCCCGACCCGTTTTCATCCCCTCTGCTCCGCTGCTCCATCTTGACGCCGGTGATCCTCTTGGTCACGCGAAGGATCAGACCTTCCATGTAAGGATAAGGGTTCTTGTATTTGATCATCTCGTCGCAGACGAAACGCTTCATCACACTGAAGTTTTCGAAGCGAAGACCCTTCGGCTTGTCGAGCATGATCTGAGAAACCCACATGTTGACATCGCTTCCGAAGCGTTTGAAGCGGGATTCTTTTTTCTCGTAGTAGATGGCTGTGGCTACATCGTAGTCATCATTCAGAAGGGGATCCATCAAATTCCAGAGTTCAGTAACAGGGCTCTGACAGTCGTCATCGAGGTTGACGACATAGTCGCCTTCCACCACCGAATATCCGGCCATAACCGCGCAGTGCTTGCCCATGTTCTTGGCCAGGTTGACGACCTTGACTTTTTTATCCTCCTCGGCCATCTTCACAAGGACATCGTACACGTTGTCGGGGGAACAGTCATTTACGCAAATGATCTCGTAGTCGTAATCACTTTTCTGTGCTACCGTCTCCCTGATCTCCTCGGCGACTTTCTCGATCGTTTTTTCGCTGCGGTAGCAGGGGATGACAAAGCTGAGTAATTTCATATTAATAATATCTCCGTATCTTCATGAATGCGCCGCGGGATGCGGGCGATTCATCTTTTGTATTATAAGAGGTGCGCGCGAAGCTCTTCGCCGCTCTTGTCACTGAGGTATGCAGGCGCGATATCAAGCACGGTCTTGCATCCGCGCTGTCCTTCGTCATAAAGGCGCTTTGCCGCACGGGCATAGGCGACGAGCACGCTGGTGGTAAACTCGGGGTTGGAATCGAGCTTCAGGCTGTACTCGATCACGTGTTTATGCTCTTTGTTAACACCTGTGCATCCGCTGCGGAAGACAAATCCGCCGTGAGCCATGCCCGCATGATCTCTCAGCAGCTCTTCTTCGGAGATGAAATGCACTGTTGTATCATAGTCGGCAAAGTAGTTGGGCATGGTCTTGATCTCGTTTTCGACCCACGCTGCATCGGCGCCTTCTTCAAGCACGACAAAGCATTCTCTGGTGTGTTTCTGCCTGGTGGTGAGCTCGGGGTTTTCTCCTGCTCTTACTGCTTCAAGAGCGCTCTCGACCGGGATGGTATACTGTTTTGCGTTCTTCACGCCTTTGATCCTGCGAATGGCATCGGAATGGCCCTGGCTGATGCCTTTGCCCCAGAAGGTATAATCGTTGCCGTCAGGAAGGATCGCGTTTGCATATACACGGTTGAGCGAGAACATTCCCGGATCCCAGCCGACAGAGATGATTCCGATCTTGCCCGCTTCTTTCGCCGCCGCGTCTACGTTGGCGAAATGCTCGGGGATGCGTGCGTGAGTGTCAAAGCTGTCGATCACGTTAAAGAGCTTTGCATATTCCGGTGTCTGTGTGGGCAGGTCAGTCGCGCTGCCGCCGCAGAGAATGAGTACATCGATCTTGTCCGTCCAGTTTGCAGCGTCATCCGCGTGAACGACCGGAACGTCCGGGGAGAGGATCTTTACTGTTTCGGGAGCACGCCTTGTGAAGACTGCCGCGAGTTCCATATCCGGTGCCGCATTAACCGCGATCTCTACACCGCGTCCCAGGTTGCCGTATCCCATGATGCCGATTCTTGTTTTCATTATGGTCTCCTCTCTCTTTGCATTGTTTCTGATTACAGTTCCTACCAATTATAAACACAAGTACCGAGAAGGTCAAGAGGGATGAGTAAATGGGGACGTATCTCTTTGACTCATTTTTGCAAGTAAAAATGAGTCAAAGAGATACGTCCCCATTTACTCATCCCTCTTGACCTTTTCCCCCCAATAGTATATAATCATGTTCGATTGCTAGGGGTGCGTAAGCTGAGAGTTCAGGGAAACCTGTTAACCCTTATTACCTGATCCGGATAGTACCGGCGTAGGGAAGCGATAGTGAAACCTTGTTGATGATGTTATCCAAAAACATTGTCTTCTCCGGTTCACCTTGTTTCATCGAATACGTCAGGTCCCGTGCAGTCATCCTGCATGGGACTTTTTTATTTCACGGTGAGCTGCTTCTCCCGTGAGATAAAGCCCCTCTGCGAGGACACACAGCCCTAAGAGACTGTGCAGTCCGGTCAATGATCAACCATGCTTAAGAAAGGAGCAAAAACCATGGAAGCAAGTGTAGCAATTCAGAGCCTGCCCGCAGCAGCAAACGACGAGGAACTCATCCGCATCGTAGACGAAGTCATCGCCTACATCGCAGCATCCGGATACAATTATTATGTCGGACCGTTCGAGACCACCATCGAGGGACCCTACGATGAACTGATGGACATCGTAAAAGAGTGCCAGCACATCGCGATCAGAGCCGGCGCTCCCTCCGTCGCAGCGTACATTAAGGTCAGCTACAAGCCTGAGGGCGAGGTGCTTTCTATTGAAAGAAAAGTCGGAAAATATCACAGCTGAGACGCCGAAAACCGGTGAACAGCAAAAGTCGGGTAATATCTCAGACAGGCCGCCGGCAGCGAGCGCACAGCAAAAGTCGAGCAGTATCACAGCCAAACTTCCCGCAGCAATTGCGCTGCTGATCATCGTGGTACTGTGGGAACTGGCCTGCGTTACAGGAGCCATACCTTCGTACATGCTGCCGTCCCCTGTCAGTGTCATCAAAGCCTTCATCACAGACTTCCCCAACCTGTGCTACCATGCGTCGATCTCCCTCCAGGAAGCCGCGTATGGTCTGCTGATCGGCGTCGCCCTGGCGTTCTGCATGGCGGGTCTCATGGACCGATTTTCTATCCTGAACCGTGCCTTATCCCCCATCATGATCATCACGCAGACGATCCCGACCATCGCCATCGCACCGGTGCTGGTCCTCTGGATGGGCTTCGGCATGGCGCCAAAGATCACACTCGTAGTCATCACCACCTTCTTCCCGATCACGGTCGGGCTGCTGGAAGGCTACCAAAGCATCGATGCCGATTATATGAATCTGATGCGGTCCATGAACGCGACGCGCATGCAGATCTTCCGGCACGTCAAGTTTCCCGCTGCCCTCCCGTACTTCTTTTCGGGGCTTCGCATCTCCGCTTCCTACGCGGTCGTCGGCGCGGTCATTTCGGAATGGCTGGGCGGTTTTGAAGGACTGGGCGTTTACATGACAAGAGTGCGGAAGGCCTATGCTTTCGACAAAATGTTCGCAGTCATCTTTCTGATCGTGGTGATCAGCCTGCTGCTGATGTGGCTGGTGAACGTGCTGAAGAATGTGACGATGCCCTGGGCTAAAGTACAACGCGGGGCATAATGGCAATTGCATCTGTCATAAACAACCAAGGTTCGAGACCACCGAAAACGTGGGTCCCGGATTTTTCAAGACTCGAATGTTAAAGCCGTACAGAGAAATCCATGTAAAATGTTGAATGCAGTCGTCCTTTTTATGCTTTGTGAGGCAAGTCATACAGAGAAATTCACGAGATAAGATGATTGTAGTTGTCCTTTCCGTGTTTATAAGGACGATTTGTACAGAGAAATTCCTAAAATATGTCAAATGTGGTCCTTTCCTTACAAGAAAGAGGAACAAAAAAGGGCTTCAGAATATTAAGAACACTCCGAAGCTCACTTGATGTTTCAGAGCTTCCCGGAAACATTTTTCCGGGTCAGATCTAAGTCGGCTCGATTCAAACAGGAGAAATATACATGAATTACAAAAAATTAACGATAATATTAGCCTCTGCTTCTCTCGCCGCATGCGCATGCCTGCCGGTTCACGCGGAAGAAGCTTCCCCCAAAAAGATCACCTTCTGCCTCGACTGGACCCCCAACACCAACCATACAGGCCTCTACGCCGCCGAAGCACTCGGCTACTATGACGAAGCCGGCCTCGATGTAGAGTTTGT
>CADCPK010000256.1 GCA_902803215.1 uncultured Lachnospiraceae bacterium | reverse complement strand
TTACCGGCAAGTAGCGAAGCGGATTGCCGGTTACCTTTGACACATATGCTATAATAAACATATACTATAATGGAGGTAACTATCTCATGAAAGACGAAACCAAATGCCTGCATGCAGGTTACAAACCCGAAAACGCCGGCCCCCGCGTGGTGCCGATCGTACAGAGCATCACCTATGCATATGACTCCGCCGAAGAGATCGCAAAAGTGTTCGACGATCCTACTCTTTCGCTCGTCTACTCGCGCTTCGGCAATCCTACCGTCATGGCTGTCGAAGAAAAGATCGCCGAGCTGGAAGGCGGAGTTGCCGCTATGTGTACCTCGTCGGGACAGGCTGCGACACTGCTGTCCATCCTCAACATCTGCGGTGCAGGCGACAATATCGTCAGTCTGAGCGCCATCTACGGCGGAACACTCAACCTGTTCTCCGTAACCCTGAAGCGCCTGGGAATAGAAACCACCTTTATCAATCCGGAGATGTCCGACGAAGAGATCGACGCGGTCTTCACAGACAGAACGCGCCTGGTCTTCGGTGAGACCATCGCCAACCCGGCCATGGATGTCCTCGATATCGAAAGATTTGCGGCGATCGCACATCGCCACGGCGTTCCGCTCATCGTGGACAATACTTTTGCGACTCCGATCTTCTGTAAACCGCTCAGCTTTGGCGCCGATATCATCGTTCATTCGACTTCCAAATATATGGACGGCCATGCTGTGCAGATCGGCGGCGTCATCATCGACGGCGGAAAATTTGACTGGAACAACGGCAAATATCCCGAGCTCACCGAGCCGGACGAATCGTACCACGGCATCTCGTACACCGAGACCTACGGAAAAGCCGCCTATATCATCCGCGCAAGGATGAACCTGATGCGCGACTTCGGCGTATACCCGGCTGCGCACTCCGCGTTCCTTCTCAACCTTGGTCTGGAGACGCTCCCCGTCCGTATGCATCAGTACTACGAGAACGGCATGAAGGTGGCAGAATATCTGCAGGGAAATCCGCATGTGGAGTCCATCAAATATCCGGGGCTTCCTTCCGACAAGGACTATGCGCTTGCGCAGAAATACCTGAAGGGCTGCTGCGCCGTCATCTCCTTCACCATCAAAGGCGGGCGCGAGCATGCCATGGCCTTCCTCGATGCGCTTAAGCTTGCTTCTAACGAAGTGCACGTGGCAGATATCCGTACCTGTATTCTTCATCCTGCCAGCTCCACCCATCGTCAGTGTACCGACGAACAGCTGGAAGCTGCCGGCATCAATCAGGGACTTGTCCGTCTTTCGGTAGGACTCGAAGCGGTCGAGGATATCATCGCGGATCTCGATCAGGCCTTTGCGGCGATCCCTGAATAATCAAACAGGAAAGGCAAACTATCATGAGTGGTATCATTCTTTCTAAATATCAGGGTCTGGGAAATGACTATCTTATCCTGGACGCCAAAAAGAATCGTGAACAGCTGATGGGCAAAAAGATCGCGCTTCTGTGCCGCAGAGGCTTCGGCCTCGGTGCGGACGGCGTGCTTTATGGGCCTGTCATGATCGACGGAAAGCTGGGCGTGCGGATCTTTAATTCGGACGGCAGCGAATCCGCCATAAGCGGCAACGGTGTGCGGATCTTTGCCAAATATCTGCTCGATCAGGGCTACGTTACCGAACACAGCTTCGACATCGAAACGCTGGCGGGCACCATCCATGTGGAAGCGCTGAACAGCAGGGGCACCGAATTCCGCGTGAATATGGGGAAACCTTCGTTCTTCTCCAAAGATATTCCGGTCACCGGAGATCCCAGGGAAGTGATCGATGAAAAGTTCCGCTTCGGTGACAAGGTGTACAACGCCACCTGCCTCACCGTGGGCAATCCGCACTGCATCATCTTTACCGGCAGCCTGTCTGCAAAGGAAGCCAAAAATCTCGGCCCTTACGTCGAGAACTCGGACGAGTTCCCTAACCGGATGAATCTCCAGCTCTGCCGCGTCATCGACCGCGGCAACCTGGACATCGAGATCTGGGAGCGCGGCAGCGGCTACACCAGAGCCTCTGGCACCGGCAGCTGCGCCGCAGCAGCCGCCGCCTATCGCCTGGGCTACGTCGAGCCCCGCATCAACGTAAATCAACCCGGCGGTATGATCCAGATCGACATCGCCGCCGACGGCACGATCTTTATGACCGGAACCGTAGGATATATAGCAGAAATGACGATCGCGGAGGGGTTCTTCTCGTGAAACAGGGGACGGTTCGAGGCCACTGAGAAAGTGGGATGAGTACTTGGGGACGTATCTTTTCGACTCATTTTTGCGCGCAAAAATGAGTCAAAAAGATACGTCCCCAAGTACTCATCCCACTTTCTCAGTGGTCTCGAACCGTCCCCGTTATCATCTTCTCACGCCTTGGCAGCCTTCCTGCCATGACACTGTTTATACTTCTTCCCACTCCCGCACGGACAAGGATCATTCGGATACACCTTGACCTCTTTCCGCTGCACGGGCTTCTTCGGACCGGCACTGTCGTCCTTATTGGTGCCGGTGACCTTCGCCACCTGCTCACGCTCGATCTTCTGCTCCACATGTACACGATAGAGCATACGAACGGTATCCTCTTTTATGGACTCTGTCATGCCTTCGTACATATCGAAAGCCTGGATCCTGTACTCTACGACCGGATCTCTCTGACCGTACGCCGCAAGGCCGATTCCCTGGCGCAGCATTTCCATGTCGTCGATGTGATCCATCCACTTGCTGTCGATGGATTTAAGCAGGACAACTCGCTCGATCTCGCGCAGCTGCTCGGGATTCTCAAACTCTTTTTCCTTGGTATCATAGAGCGCAAGCGCCTCTTCCTTGACTTCCTCAGCCACCTTTTTACGGTTCTTGCCCTTAACCCTCTCTTCTGTCAGCGGTTTGACCGGGATGATCGGAAGAAGAACCTGATTGAACTCGTTCAGATCCCAGTCGACCGAATCCACATCGTCGGAGAGCACCATGTTCGCCGTATTGTCCACAATATCGGTGATCATCTTGGTGATATCGTTCTTCATGTTCTCCCCGTCAAGCACAAGACGGCGTTCTCTGTAGATATCTTCACGCTGCTCATTGTTGACCTGGTCATAATCCAGAAGGTTTTTACGAATACCAAAGTTGTTGAACTCGATCTTTTCCTGCGCCTTCTCGATGGCGTTGGAAAGCATCTTGTGTTCGATCTGCTCGTTCTCGGCCACACCCAGAGAGGTGAAAACCTTCATCAGTCTCTCGGAACCGAACAGACGCATCAGATCGTCCTCGAGGGAGATGTAGAAACGGGACTCGCCCGGGTCTCCCTGACGACCGGAACGACCGCGCAGCTGGTTGTCGATACGGCGGGACTCGTGACGCTCCGTACCGACGATCTTGAGGCCGCCGGCTTCCCTTGCCACATCGTCCAGCTTGATATCGGTACCACGGCCTGCCATGTTGGTCGCGATGGTGACCGCGCCCGCCTGACCTGCCTGCGCAACGATCTCAGCCTCGATCTCGTGGAACTTGGCATTCAAAACGTTGTGCGGAATGCCTTCTCTCTTCAGCATACGGCTCAGGAGCTCGGATGTCTCGATGGTGATCGTACCGACGAGGACCGGCTGCTGCTTAGCATGCGCTTCCTTGACTGCTTCCACGACCGCGTTGAATTTTTCCTTCTTGGTCATGTAAACCGCGTCGTCCAGGTCTTTACGCTGAACCGGCTTGTTGGTCGGGATCTCCACAACGTCCATGCCGTAGATATCACGGAATTCCTTCTCTTCGGTGAGGGCTGTACCGGTCATACCGCCCTTCTTGTCAAATTTATTGAAGAAGTTCTGGAAGGTGATGGTAGCCAGAGTCTTGCTCTCGCGCTTAACCTTCACGTGCTCCTTCGCCTCGATTGCCTGATGGAGACCGTCCGAATAACGGCGGCCCGGCATGATACGGCCGGTGAACTCATCGACGATGAGGATCTCGTCGTCCTTGACCACGTAGTCCTGATCTCTGTGCATCAGGTTGTTCGCACGGAGCGCAAGGATAATGTTGTGCTGGATCTCGAGGTTCTCGGGATCTGCCAGGTTTTCGATGTTGAAGAACTTCTCAACCTTCGCAACACCCTGCTCGGTCAGGTTGACGATCTTGTCTTTCTCGTTGACGACAAAGTCACCGGTCTCGACGACTTCTTCGCCCATGATGGCGGCCATCTTGGTCATCTCGTGGCTGGCCTCGCCTCTTTCGAGCTGACGAGCCAGGATATCGCACACTTCGTAAAGCTTGGTGGATTTTCCGCTCTGGCCCGAAATGATCAGAGGTGTACGCGCCTCGTCGATCAGGACGGAGTCGACCTCGTCGATGATGCAGTAGTGAAGCTCACGCTGCACCAGCTGCTCTTTATAGATGACCATGTTGTCACGCAGATAGTCGAAACCGAGCTCGTTGTTTGTGACATAGGTGATATCGCAGGCATATGCCTCGCGGCGTTCCTCGGGTTTCATGTCGTTTAAGACCACGCCTACTTTCAGGCCGAGGAACTCGTGAACCTTGCCCATCCACTCCGCGTCACGCTTTGCCAGGTAATCGTTGACCGTGACAATGTGCACGCCTCTGCCTTCCAGGGCGTTCAGGTACGCCGGAAGCGTGGAGACCAGGGTTTTACCTTCACCTGTTTTCATCTCGGCAATACGGCCCTGATGAAGGATGATACCGCCGATGATCTGTACTCTGTAATGCTCCATGCCTAGCACACGCACCGCCGCTTCACGCACGGTTGCAAATGCTTCGGGGAGAATGTCGTCCAATGTCTCGCCCTTTGAAAGACGCTCTTTAAACCAGTCTGTCCTGGCGCGAAGCTGCTCATCGCTGAGAGCCTGCATCTCGGGGCGAAGACTCTCGGTTTTCTCCACAAGCGGCATGATACGTTTTACTTCACGCTCACTGTGGGTACCGAATACTTTCGTGAAAATGCTCATATATGATACTCCAATCCTTTTTTCATAGTTCCGAGCCCGTTTAAAGACGGGCATACGCTTTTATTATTTTACCACTTTACAGCCTGAATGGCAAGAATCCATTTAACCAATACAAGTAAGTCCCCTCCTTCAAAAAGCGCAAAGCTTTTAAGCGAAGCGGATTGCCGGTTACCTTTGACTCGGGCTTGTAAAAGCTACGTTACTATTCGTTACCATTCGCAGCCCACTACATCCGGGGTCCCCGTAACTCACCATCTTTTCACCACTCTATGCTGTTCTCCAGCAGTTTTGTGAGTCCGCAGAGCCCCTCGAGGTCCTCCGGAAGGAATCTTCCTTCTTCGGGGCTGTCGATGTCCAGCACGGCCGCCACCCCGCCGCCGCAGTGGATCGGGATAACGATCTCGGACCGGGAAGCGCTGTCGCACGCGATATGTCCCGGGAACTGATGTACATCCGGAACAAGTACCGGCTCATCCTTCTCCCAGGCGGTCCCGCACACACCTCTTCCCTTCTTTATATGGATGCAGGCCACTTTTCCCTGGAACGGCCCAAGCACCAGCTCTCCGTTTCTGACTATATAAAAGCCTGCCCAGTTTATCCTGTCAAGTGTTTCCCACAAAAGCGCCGAAATGTTTGCGAGGACCGGCACATAGTACC